>DATDLD010000001.1:0-4268 GCA_036519475.1 Candidatus Nitrosopolaris sp.
ATTCAAAAGGTCCTTCCAGTACCATATGCCCCTGACGTCAGTCCAAGCCCAGATACCGTACACTTTACCTTTGTATACATTACCGTCCAAATTTGCTTGATACCAATCAGAAAGCCCTCCCCAATGTTGTGCTCGATCTGAAAGATCTGTTAGATATCCTCTTTCAGCAAAGTCTCCAAGCCAGATCTGGTCTACCGAGAGTAGATCAATAGAAGTTTGATTACCTAATGCATTTAAGATCTTTGTTCTACTGATATCATATGGCAAGACTGTGTAGTTAATCTGAATATTCATATTAGGATGTCTTGCTCTCAGCACCTGCATTGCATCTTTAAGTAATATATCCCATCTTGGTTTTGGTTCAGCCAAGATTGCTTTAAGTTCGACTTGCTGTTTTTTTGTCAGCAGATGATGGTAATGATGGAATAGCAAAACCAAGAACATCAGCAGAATTGATAGCTAAATTAACTACTAATGCTGCAGCAAGAATAATACCCGCAACTGAAAGCATTGTAGTTCTTTCCATATTTAAAAATGTTCTTACACTTCCTTTTAAGGATTTTAGGCAGCAAGGACAAGTGCACGAAGTGTTTCAGAAGGTGGAGCATATCATATAATTCCTTGGTTCTAACGAACAAAGTCATCTTACTCTACATAGTATAAACCTCTGTCGGGAATTAGATGAACTATGCTGATGCTATTAAAAAAGTGCCAATCAAAATAGCAAAACCAGAGGGACCACAATAATTAAGGGACTCATCGAAGATAGATCCTATAAGAATAGATGATTGTGCAGACTTGTAAGAACTTAAATATCATAGTCCTTTATTATGTTTATTGCTTAAAGTTGCATTAACTAAAAATAATGCAATAGTATTAGTATTTGTTATTTCTGTAGCGGTATTGCTATCAATTTTATCATATCAATATGCTGTATCTAATTCCAATCGCATTATTCAAATTGCTTCTGAAGATATAAGGTCGAACGCTAGGATTGAAACAAGCGATCTTTCCCGATCTTTAACAAATGTGTTAGACTCTGTTACTAGTAATCTGTATATTCTTGCAAAAGCTCCAACCATACAGTCTAACGAATTTCAAAGAGCACAAGTTCTGATGAATATTGCAGATGATTCAGCAAGCCGGTTGGTAGATTTTTACATGTGGCTTGATCAAAATGGTAAAATAATATGGATTAGCAACATGAACCAAACCAATTATCAAAAATACAAAGGATTTGACTTGAGCTATAGATCATATTTTTCTATCCCAAAGCAAACTCATGCAGCATATTATAGCACTACAATAGAATCGAATGATAAGATCCCTAGGCTTTACTTATCGTATCCTATCATCTTAACTAATACCATAGGTAAAGAGAATACTACTGCGTCAAATGAAAAAATGTTCAAAGGTGTTATAGTTGCTGGTATAAGGGTTGATACTCTAGGCAATCTTTTGAAAAATCAATTGCTTCCAGAATTCAAAAGCACCATAGGGCTGCTGGATAAGAATGGGATTATCATCTATAATGGAAATATGCCCTATACTGCTAGTAGCCAGTCATATATAGGCAAATATATTTTCGGAGATGAATTCCAATCTGCGCTCACGACTATACTTTCATCTGATGCAAAGAGAACATTAAACGACCTTTTGAAGAGCTCCTTGAGAGGCAATGCAGGATCAGGAGATATCTTTGCACAGGCTACAATGAACACCATAGCTTTTGCGCCTGTAAGGATTGGTGGCGAACATTTTTTGACCTTGTATGTTAACACTCCACATAACCTTGCAAGTGAGGTAGGTAATTTGATCAGCCTACAAAAAAACTTTAGCACATTAATAGTTACAATAGTAGGAGCAGTTGCATTTGCAATTGCGTTTCTTGTTCTGACATGGAACAAAGGGTTGGAGAGTATAGTCAAGACAAGAACTGAAGAATTAGGGAGATCAAATGAGTCGCTAACAGAATCAAACAAACAGCTTGCATCGGCCAATGAACAGTTAAAAATTCAAGACAAGATGCAGAAGGAATTTATTAATATAGCAGCTCACGAGTTACGCACGCCGATGCAGCCGATAATTGGCTTAACAGAAGTTATCAAATCTAAGATGGCAAATGCAGGGGAAAAAAAGGACCAAATTGAATTATTAGATATAGTTATTAGAAATGCAAAAAGGTTGCAGAGGCTTTCGGAAGATATCTTGGACGTTACAAAAATAGAAAGCAAGGCTCTGAATTTAAAGATGGATATCCTCAACCTAAAAGAAGTGATATCAAAGACCGTAGAGGATTTTAGAAATCAAATACAGAAAACTAATAGTAATGTTAAATTACTCTATGAACCAGATCAAGAGAAAGGAAAACGAAAAGGAGAAGAAGCGGAACATGATACTATTCTTGTACACGGAGACAGAACGAAGCTAACTCAAGTTATCTCCAATCTACTAAATAATGCTCTCAAGTTTACAAGAGATGGGACTGTATCTGTAGCTACAAGAAAGAAAGAAGGCGGTCAAAAGGTTCTTGTTAGTGTAAAGGATACTGGTGAGGGAATAGATCCTGAAATACTACCTAGGCTATTCTCAAAGTTTGCTACAAAGTCTTTCCAAGGCACTGGATTAGGATTGTTCATATCAAAAAGTATTGTAGAAGCCCATGGGGGAAAGATATGGGCTGAGAATAACAGAACAGATGGAGAAACAGGAGCGATATTCTACTTTGATTTACCACTCATCGATCAACAACACCTAGACGCAAAGGCATTTGAACAAAATAGTAATCAGTCTATAATATAGAAGAAGAAACATTCAGTCAGCGTGATCGTCTTTTTGACTTTCGTAAAAGCGCTTTTGTTTACGGTCACTCAAAATATTTTTGTTAGTAGTATTTTTCTCTGTTACCATCTAGTGTTTATTACTTCCTACTCATTCTTCGTTCTTGCTCCTTTCTACTAATACGAACTATTAGATCTTTTAAAGAATGATTTCAATACTGTAAGTACCTGGATTTATTAGTGTAGGATAAGATGCGTATTATAACTAAACAATATTATTAATTTGTTATAATGATTACTCATTTGTTCAAATAACAATTGAGAACACTAGTAATACTTGCTAGGCGAAACTATAGATAGATATGTTCAAGATAACAAAATTCAACATCTGTGTCGCTGGAATGCTGCTAGGGATAGGGCTTATTAGCTTACTTCCCTTTATGGGTCTTACTTGCAGATGGTGTACAGGCAGTAGCTAGACAATTAGGAGAAGGAGTACTATAAAATAGTCATCCTTCATCACCATCATTTAATTTCTGTCCGCTACGCTATCCATTTACCCATTTCTATCTTTAGTTTATCCAAACTTATCGAAGAAGATGACAGTTTGCTAACTATAAAATTCCAGAACTGCTCATTTCCACCCTTTGCAAGGACATTACTCTACTTTTTCTTTGGAAAATCATGCAAATCAATGGATGAGCATCGTAAGCAATTTCTAGGCTCATTATCACTGAGATATGAAATGTAAAAGCATTTACTGCACTGTAATCTTGTAAGTTTTCCTGTAAGTTCCAACGAATTTTCCATCCTTTTTATTACTTGACGATGAACTAAATTTTCAACAACAATATTTTTTATTTCGTTCATATTCTGAAGGTTAGAGTCTCTGTATCTCAAATACAAACTAATAATCTCCTCTGCAAGTGACTCTTCTTTGAATTGTTGTCTACCTTGATTTGATTGTCGGAAAAGATGATCACATAAATACCATTCAAATTCCTTAATTCCTCTATCTTGCAATATATCGCTCTTATCTACTATCATCTGATAAAAATTTGTATGGTCATTTTATACATCTGGTCAAGGGATAAAACACAAGTAAAGACCATATTGAGGTCATAGGAATGAAATGATATCATAGATTTAGATTTGGATCTAGATTTATATTTAGTTTATTTTTTGAACTTATTACAATGTTTATGTCTCATTAATACAGATTTGGAAGATTTGGTTTTAGTTAATCCTTAGGTAGGCAGTCGCCATGGCCATCGCGACATCCCACTGCCTATAATGACGTCGAAGCTCATGTGGTTAATGGCAATTTAATTATTCGAAGAAAGTCTAATAGGAACCAATTCATCCATTTTATTGTATATATGCAATAATCGTATGCCCTTCTCTGTTGTTCTATAGGAATGATTTCCTTCTTCATACTCTAGCAAGTCATTTTCCTGTAAAACTGTCAAATATTCCCGCAACTGAGCA
>DATDLD010000002.1:0-4055 GCA_036519475.1 Candidatus Nitrosopolaris sp.
TAGAAAACTCTAAAATAATAATTAAAAGGGACTGCTATGAAAGAATCAATCAAGTAGTTTTAGATGAAACCTGACATTCCCTACTATTACCAAATCAAGTCAATTGCGAGAACATTAAGAGGTATGAAATGGAATTTAGATTTTAGCTACTTTAGAAAGTGGATACTCATAGGGTTTCTGTTAGGAGTCGTAGCGGGATTGGGGGCTGTAGCCCTATTTCTTTCAGTTGAATTTTTTACTGGTCTATTCTTAGGGATAGGAGCAGGTTATTTCCCCCCGTTGCCAGGAGGTTTTCAAAATAACTTTACATATACTCTGACTATCGAAAGACCATGGTTGCTACCATTGATAACGGGTCTGGGAGGTCTTTTAGTTGGATTAATCACCACGAAATTCTCTCCCGAGTCTGAGGGACACGGAACAGATGCAGTAATCGATGCATATCATCACAAAAGCGGGCATATTAGGGCAAGAGTTCCCTTAGTGAAAGGGGTAGCTTCATCTATCACTATAGGAAGTGGTGGAAGCGGAGGCACCGAAGGACCTGCTGGACAGATAGCTGCCGGTTTCGGATCACTCATAGGCAAGCTTTTCAAATTGAATGAAGATGAAAGAAGAATCGCAGTCGCTGCAGGCCTTGGAGCGGGTATCGGCAGTATATTCAAGGTCCCTCTAGGTGGAGCTGTCTTCAGTGCGGAGGTTTTTTATAGAAGAGATTTTGAGGTAAGAGCCTTAATACCTGGATTGGTAGCATCCGTAACTGGTTATACTGTTTTTGGATTCGTCTTCGGGTGGGATCGCTTGTTTACCATTCCTCTTGATCTTGTAAGATACACAAACCCGGTATCACTCATTCTTTATGCGATAGTTGGCCTTGCTTCTGCTGGATTAAGTGTAGGATACGTAAAGACTTTCTATGCAATATCTGATTATTTCAGCAGAATTCATATTCCAAAATATTTAAAACCAGCTATTGGAGGCGTGCTGGTAGGAGTGATAGGAATTGCATTTCCCCAAGTATTGGGAACTTCATACGGGTGGTTACAAATAGCGATTAACAAGGATTATGTCCTATTTCCACTGGTCATGATCGGACCTGTAATAATACTCAAGATTTTGGCGACCTCTTTGACAATAGGTTCTGGTGGAAGTGCTGGCGTTTTTGGTCCTTCTATGGTAATAGGAGGCCTATTAGGTGCATTTATAGGTACAGCTTTTCACTTATTAGGATTATTTACATGGATAGACGTATCCTCTGTAATCATAGTCTCAATGGTTTCATTTTTCGGTGCTACAGCAAAAACCCCAATATCATCAATTATTATGGGTAGTGAGTTAACAGGAGGTTATGCTCTTCTAGCACCAATGATGCTCGCCACTTTTATCGCCTACATAATGTCGGGACGGCATAATTCAATTTTCCGGAACCAAGTTCTTAATAGGTCTGATTCACCTGCCCACAGAATGGAGTATCAACGTGTCATACTGAGCGATCTTTATGTAAAAGACGTTATGAAAAATCCAATGAATAAACTTTCAAAAAATCTGTCTATAGAAGAGGCACTTCAAATATTGAATAGAAATAACAGTAGAATGATTATGGTAGTTAATGAAAATGATAATCTTGAGGGTGTTGTATATAGATACAAACTTTTTGAGTTTCCTGAAGAATATCGCAAGTCTATTAAATTAGAAAATATTATGATAAAAGATCCATTTTTTGCTTACACATCTGATTCTCTTCACCATGCGTTAGTTAGACTTTCGTCAAATGACCTTCAAGAAATGCCCGTCTTGTCAAATGAAGATCATAAAGTGATTGGCATAGTAACAATTGCAGATTTGGTAAAACTATATGATAATCAGGTAGAAAAGATAATGAAGTCTAGGGATCAGAACAGTCTCGGTATTGATGTCAATAACAGTCGAATCGAGAAGAACAAAGACAGTCATAACACGGATAAAAAGACAGATTAGAAATAAACGAGGGCATAATATTCCACCTAGCCAAAATATAGTAATTAAGTAATTTAGTGGGTCTGATAAAGTTCAGTTCATTTGTAAAATTACTAAATATATCAATAAATTAACTATGCGTTAGATCCCATACACCTCTAAAAAAGATTACCTTCCTTGAAAATTGCGCTGTGCAATTAGGAATAGGTCATATATTTCACCTGAGATTTGTTGTTCTAGTTTCTTTTCAAGGTCTTTCCATTCTACTTTGATTCCTTTCCATCCAACTGTGTGCCATCTGCCAGTGAACAATGGCTCGTTGACCATCATTTCATTAAAAGGATAAGGATTTACATAAAGATATGGTGATTCATATTGATCGTGTCCTGGAGAGATCCCTACACCAATCTGTTCGTCATTTTTCTTCGTAAACCATTCTACTGAGAAATCAAATCCATCTGGCCACAAATGAACCTGAGTGAAATGTCCAATTAATTTCATCCGAAATAATTCTAGACTTCTGTTAGCCTTTGTCGCAAATGCAAGGTAGTCGGACAAGTCTTTAGTATTAAGATTTGTCAAACGAGGAGTCTGTGGAATAGTGAGACCATATCTGGTAACAATATCTTGTAATCTTTCAATTATTTCATCACGAGTTAACTCGACAAGGTATCCTTGCTCATTATCAAAGTAAAGAAGCTCTGCGGTGACTAAATTTATTTTAATTTCTGTCATATTGCTTAATAGGCCAGTCGTTATCTCATCATTCTTTAAAAAGAGGGCATCTTGTCCATAGTGAGGCAACTCCTCTATTAGTTGCGATTTTAATTTAGAAACTATTTTACAGACATTCTGGAGATCCTTAATTTTATCTAGGAGGAGCAACCATTCATTCATCCAGTTACTATATTATATTATTTCTTATCAGTCTGCTAAGTGTTACCATGTTAATCATTGGGAATACCATCATTATCGATTTTAATTTTCGAAGGTGCTTCTGAAATCTTTGGTTGTGGTGATGCAATATGCACACATGGATCGCCCTTAAGCTGGCGCAAAAGTTTGATATCGTTATCTATCAAATCTCTAACAGACCTCTTGATATACCTCGATTTTAAGAATATCTTTACATTTTGTTCCATATCTTCCGCAGTCCAACCTCTACTCCATCCCACGAACGCAAATGGCGGTAGTGAAAATCCAAGCTCAGTAAAGAATACCATCATTTGACCTGCAACTTGTTGAATGTTGTCCTGTCCACCTGTTATTATGAAGCTTGCAACTTTGTTCTTTACTAGTACTCTGTCCTGTAAGGTTATTTGGTTTTGAACACAATTGAGACGTTCAGCCATTTTATAGTATAGTGATGAGGCGTTTCCCCATCTTATTGGTGTTGATAGGACTAAAATATCGGCCCATAGTATCAGCTTTCTGTAGACTTCATTCATGCCATCGTTACTATCCATCTCCGAAATTGAACAAGGCCAGGTACAGGCCTGCTCATTTCTGCTATAGTATCCCTCGCAGTGTCTAAACTCTAAGTCACTTAGTTTTAACAGTACCGTACTTGCATTATATTTCTCACTTCCATATTCTAACGCATCTTGCAAAGCTTCATCGGATGTGGATTTCCTAGGCAAGTTTTGATTCATGTTTGTACAAGATATGCCAAGTATGTTTAAAGATGATTTGGTTGATTCATAACGAAGCTCTGCTAAATCCTGAAGTGGATTATCTTTATGTTCCGCCTTTAGAGGTAGCACTCTTGGTAACGCTGAAACAAAAATCTTATTGTCTTTGACCAGAGTATCATAGAGGGCTTGTTGGTCACCAAATCCAGGGGGAGCAGCCCCGGTTTTTACATTATACTCCCATCCATGCCATGGACAGGTAACATAGTAACTATTATACTTTTTTTCGACCTTGCCTTCACTTAGAGGTCCTCCTTTGTGTAAACAAATGTTTCCGATAGCGCTAATCTCTCCGTCAATATTGAAGAGTAACACTTCCTTACCATTAATTGATATGACTGTGTGAGAACCAGGGGGTAGACTCTTGACATCCACGGATTCAACAAAATCCATGCAGTAGCCTAGCCA
>DATDLD010000003.1:0-5246 GCA_036519475.1 Candidatus Nitrosopolaris sp.
TGCATCCAATTTCCAGGAAATATTTGTCGCATCTTCCATCAACTTAACGGCAGTATTAAATTCTTTACCCAAAGAAGTGAAAGAATACGTTCCATTCTCTCTTCTATATACCAAATTGACCTTAGTCAATCGCGACATTCGAGAATAGTATTCTTTACGGGTAAGTTTCAATCGTTTAATGATAGTCTGGCTGTCTAGAGCTCCTGACTCTAGAACTTTGAATATATGCAACGATCTAGTGTCTGAAATAGCGCCTAACACTTCCACAGAGGATGGCAATTGATAAACCTTAGATTTACTTACTGTAACACCCATGACACTCCATTCCTTCTCTCTTCCTAAGCCCTGCTAAGTCATTTCTTATATCGCTTCCTCTCTCTAGCGACCTGCTATATATATTACGACAATGTTTTGAAACTCCAGCATTAGTAAGCGAGGCGCCTGTCATATCACGTTCGTTTCGATTCAGTTCAGATAAGACACTGATATGACTCTTCGTACAGCCGAGGATAAGTTCAAAGCTTGTTTTGCTTATATATGAGGGTAGTCCTTCGCTAGAAGTGTTCATGTACAATCACTGCGGTTGTAATATGAAAACTTTCCTTTTTGGTAATTTATTAAATATCTTGTCCTGAGAAGGCTTAAAATCAGTATTGAACGATTTCTCTTAAAAGCTAGCATAAATCTCTAGTGATAAATTAGAATTATTATTATCAGATAAAATTAATGAACCGGTATTTGAAGCAGATTGAGCCGTCTATATACATAAAGGTTAGATAATAGCGGATTTAACCCTAACTTGTATATGAGGCGGTTAAACGATCACGACCACGGCGACGGCGAAGGGGACCGCGAGCAATTTACTGCAGATGAATCAACTATAAGACCCACATCGAATAGCAACATCGCTATCTCCGGCCTTAGTTTTGAGAATACAGCCGAGACCTTCGTGGAGCTGGCGAGTGAACAAAGGTTATCGATTCTGTTCAAATTAGCTACAAAAGGGGCTAATCTTTCAGGCCTCTCAAAGGAGCTAAATATTACTATGCAAGAGGTCCACAGAAACCTCAATAGACTCATGGAAACAGGGCTAATTAAAAAGGATTCGCAAGGGACGTTCACTCTAACGACTTTCGGAAATACGATATTAAAGCAGATTCCTACGTATGACTTTCTTTCTAGAAATAAGGAATATTTTTCTGAGCATACATTAGGGGATATCCCTATGAAATTCATCCAAAGGATAGGAGCATTAACAAACTCTGAGTATATTCCAGGAATGGTAGCTGCTATCGAGCTGTGGAAGGAGCTGTACAATAATTCTACGAAATATATCTACGGCATGTTACCCCAAATCCCTCTGGACCTAATTGAAACTATAATTCCAAAAATAAAGGACGGTGGCGTCAAGTTTAGCTATATACTACCTCAAAAAGCCGTCGTGCCAAGGAAGCGGACAGACCTTTTAAAGAATGCTGGCTTTCAGGATCTACTAAAGAAAGGTTCCGTCGAAAGACGAATGGTCGATAGGGTACCCGTTGGAGTAGTACTAAATGAAAAACAAGCTACATTGATGTTCCCGACCTTCAAAGGTGATACTGCAGATATGAATTCAATGTTCTACAGCAAAGATGATCTACTGTTTCATGAATGGTGCCTGGATTATTTTAGATATTGTTGGTACGGGTCAAAGTCGTTTGATGAGAGCAAACTGCAAGAGGTTTAGACAAAAGTTAACAAAACTCAGCAAAAGCAAGACAAAATATCATTGGTGTGCATCTGAAAAGGCAAGTGAGGTACGGGGCCTTGTTCGTAGGTTAATGTGACAACATGGACATTTCGTACCATTCCATTCGATGAAGATCTGGCAAACCTGGCAACGTTTAAAACCTTGTGCATAATAACTACCTCGTCGGTCCTTGCTAGCTCTAAACCTATAACAGATATTTTTGCAAACCATTTTGCTAGTTCTGACACTCCAAGAATTTTTTTGGCTGGTAGTTACTCCCTTGCTCACCTCCCATTACTTCCATGAAATTATATATGCCTTGATTAACAAGGTTACCTTGAGTTTTAAGTATTATATTCGCGAAAAAGAATATCAAACATAGGACACTGAAATTAAATGGGTGTAATCGTACTGATGGATGTGGATATCTTAGAGCAAAAAATATTTGGCAGAACTTTTGACAAACTAATTTCGCACTTTTTTGGTTAAATCGTGATAACAAAAAATTCTATCATATCTTCCTATAATTTGAGGCTAAAAGAAAAAGTAGCTCCTTTTCTATCGGCGTTATTCTCAGCCCATACCTTGCCACCATGCGCCTCTATGATACTCTTGCATATGAATAATCCTAGGCCAGTACCTTCAAATGATTTTGAAGCAAACTTTGAAAATAACCTTGATTGTATATCCGGAGATATTCCACTACCTGTGTCCTTTATCTTTACAATTGCTACTCCCTTACTACTATTATCACCTTTGTTATCGCTATTCTCATTTTGAGCAATCCACGTGTTGCTACTTCCATGTTTATCCTTTCTTTCGACAGCGAGACTGAGAGTGATGGTTCCTCCTTTCATGAATTTGATAGCATTATCGAGTAGATTAGAGACGACCTGAGATAATCTTATTTTATCTGCCCGTACAACAATAACTTGATTTTCTTTAGTTTCGAATGTGATTTTTACATCCTTATCGTTCAGTTTTTTAATTTGATCTCCATAATCTGAAATCACATTTGATATTAGTTCATTCAAATTAACATCTTGAAGTGTGAGCCTGAGTAATTTGCCTTCAATCTTTGTAACATCCAAAATATCTTCTGTAAGTCGTTTAAGCTTTTTCGCATTTCTGATGACGATATCAAGCAATTCGTCTTGCTCTTCGATACCCCTCTTCTTAGAAGAGCGAAGGATTTCTGTCAGTCCTAGTATAGGTTGTATTGGAGTCCGTAGCTCATGGGCTGCTACGTTGATAAATTCACTCTGCATTTTTCCTTGGACTTCTAATTTTCGGTTAGCCGACTCTAGCTGTTTATTTGTGTCAGCCAATAACGTAAGCGCATGCTTAACTTGTTGATATAATTCTGTTTGCTTCCATAGGTTCTCAAATATAGAGACGTAAGATAACACCCCTGCCCTACTATTTGAGTATGTAGATAACCCTATTGCATCTTCAAAACTTTCCTTCAAGTCATCTTTCAATTCCATAACCAAAGAAACATTTCTATCAACTACCAAAATAGTGGCTTTGGTATCAGAAATTTGATCCAGATACCTGATATCAATCTTGACATTCCTATTAACACCATTCTGTATTAATTCTTGCACTGCTCGTTCGGTTAATGCATGTCCAGGCATTAGTATTCTGATTTTTAGGCTAGTACGATCTCTTAATACTTCAGTTAATGACCGCAGTACTCCTATCTTCTCCTGACGAATAAATGCATTAGTTGTAGGAAACAATATCATAACTTCTTTTTCTGCAGATTTGACGATGTTTAGATAGGTCTCCTTAGCTTTGGTTGAATTTTGAATAACTTCTACATCAGCTTGAACTCCTTGCTCAATATCCTTTATCCTGTCTGATGCGTCAATTCCATTATTCCACAATTCTTCAAATAATGATTTAAAATGCTTAACATAAAGCGGTTCGTTACTAATTAAGAGACTTTGTACTCTCTTGCCATCTTCCATCTTTTCTATTGTAGCAGCAATTTCTTTATCTGAAACTCCAAAGCTCATTGGCGGTGAATTTTTGATATGTCGTATTTGTATACCAGTCTCCAAAAATAGCTCGGCTAGTTTAGAGTTGTATCTATCAATGTTAGTAACATATCTTATGCCCAAATGTTCCCCCTTTGCCTCTTTAGCCAATAATTCTTTCTTAATATCAAAAAAATAGCTGTAGCTAAACTGCAATCCTCCTGAAGTAATGCAAGTTGATAATTCATTTGATTTCGAAGTGAGATGGCCTATTTCTTTGATAATTTCTTCAGGGTCATCCAATATCTTTGTTCTATAAGTCTGGATTCCACCTTCGAGTTCTCTTATTTTCTGTCCTGCAGGAATGGCTGCATTCCATAACGTATCAAAGATATACTGTCCTTGGTCTACTACCTCCTTATTACTGCTGTAAATAACTTGTGTCAACGGTTTTGCTTCGTCTAGGACTGTGGTAGCCATATATTCTGACTCGCTAATTGCGATCCCACCTTTAACTCCGTCCAAATGACGAAGCTCATCGACTATATTTATTAGCTCTTTGCAATAATGAATATTTTCTTTGGTGATTTCAGTAAAAGCTCTTATCTTTCCACCTCTTGTTCTGATATCACCATATCCGTTCGAGTACTCCTTGATCTCAATAACTATAGAAGGACCTTTGTTATCAAAACAGATGTCCATCTTCTCCTTTACATTAGCCATAAAGTATATTCCTCTGCCCACTGCCTTTTCAACCCCATAAAGAATCTCGGAGTATTGCTTGTCTCGGGGGGAGCTTGGTGGAATAGGACTTATTTTCGAAGTCACTGAATATTTATGGACATTTCCCATTTATAACAGAATTGTCAATCTTTTGCAATATTGAGTAACCAAATCTATTTACTATTCCTCATTTTAGCTTTTGAATGGACACTTTTGACAGAAATTCCCTTATGCCGGCTAACGGATGTGGGTTGCAACCTGTCAAGGCCTCGAGTTGTCAGGAGGATCAGATAGTATATTTATGCGAGCAAAATTGAATTATAAATCCTACGTACGCAGCCTATTCTCAAGTTAAACAAGGAAATTTCTTCTTGGTTTAGCTCATCAAGAAAGCATGTCACCTGCATTACAGCTGCTTCTCCCTACTTTTGTCTACTTTTGTGAAGAATGATTTTCCAATTGGTTGTTTCGCACTATGCCCCTTATAATCAAATCGCTTAGAAATTTCTGCATCAGTACCTCCACCAAGCACTTCACCCAGCTAATGTTTAAGTTTATATTTTATTGCAAAAAAAGATTGCTGAAGCAGCGCATGAAAATAGGCATAATATCAGATACACATGACAACTTAGACAATGTTCAAAAATCGGTTGAATTATTCAAAGCGCAGGAAGTTTCTGTTGTCTTTCATGCCGGAGATTATGTTGATTCTGAAATAGTTAGATCTTTTAGTGGGATAAAATTAATTGGGATATTAGGAAATAATGATCTAGACAGATCAGGATTAAGTAAGGCATTTGAGGAGATCGGTG
>DATDLD010000004.1:0-4487 GCA_036519475.1 Candidatus Nitrosopolaris sp.
GCCATATTCGGGTAAGGATTTTAAAATCAAGTTGAAATTATAAACCGACTTTTCGGAATCTTTTAGGCTTATTTTGCCAGATTTCAAAGATTTGCGGACTTCTGAAAGAAGTGAAACGTATGGCGAAATATCAGCCTCAGCAAAAATATTCCATGGTTCTTCTACCAATATTTGAAGGCGAGCCGATACGTCCTTGCTTAAACCATAGGAGTACTTGGTGAATGCTCTTGATACTCGTGCAAAAAGGCTTATCATATCTTCGTGAAGTTGTTGTTCTACTTTTTCACAAGCATGTAGTTCTCTTATGGAATGCGAGATATGTTGGAACTCATGAGAACTTTCGAGATTACCTAACTGGATTTCAAAATCTCTAAGATTGGCCTCAAGTTCTTCTATCCGTGCAGAAATTTTCTTTACAGAAGTTTCGGTTGTCTCAATAGAAGTGACCTTCTGAGCTAATGCGTCTAAAAGACTGCTACATTTCAATATAGGATCTATATCATCTTCAAATTCTATTATCAATGCCTTAGTCTCCTTAAACAAGACAGAAATCATCTCAAACTCATCTCCCAATTTTCCTGCGTATTTTTTCATGAAGATATTAAATACGCGATTATGAGAGCTGCTGACTTCTTCGAAACGATTCATCTTAGACTCTAATTTCTCCTTAAAGTTTCTTGCATCGGCTATTGATTCTGGCAACGGCAGATCCGAAGTTGCTTCTCGCCTGAGAGAAGAAACAACAGTTTTTCTTGAATTGTGAACGATTGATTCAAATTTAGGTTCATCCAGTTTGATTTTTTCTTCTTCCAAAGAATCGGCCAGCTCGGAAATATGTCTCAATGATTTTTCTACCGACATTTTGATACGCGAAAGCTTTACGGACAAATCTTTTACGCTTCTTGATTCAACTTCATTTAATACCAGCCTTGCTTCAGAAATAGATATTCTATCACCAGATAGCCTAGAATCTACCGTACTATCTTGACTTTTAAATTTTGAGGTACTACTATCTTTCTTTTTGAAAAGTCCAAACCGAGGCATCTTTCAAGCTTTTATGCATCCTATTGTGAGGGCTGGATGGAACGTAGTGATTGTGTAGCAGTTTGAAACAATTTGTGGTAATTTTGTTCTTCTCATATCTCAATTATTACTATACAAGGGCTTTTTTTATATCTTGTGATTACGTGCCCTGGGTAATTGTCAGTAAGTTAATATCAAACCTCACTCGCTTGAATACGTCAACAATAAACGACATATAGCAAAGTTTATTTATGACAACGGAAAGGTATACAAGTTATTTAAAAAATTCTCGAAACGAATTCAAGTTAGTTTATATATTATATTTTTATAAGTTAGTATAGGTCTAAAGTCACGGCAAACATTTTGAATGTTGAGTTACATTGCCACAATATATTTTCTAATTATAGGAGCAATTCCTCGCGACTCCCCTTCGACTGTGGTGTAAGTCTGGAGGATCAATTAAACGAGGCGTTAAAGAAGAATGTACAGGCCTTATTTGTTACGAATCATAATACTCTAGACGGTTATCATCAGATCCTTGAGTATCAGAAGACTCACGACAGATATAGCAATATTCAAATTTATCCTGGCGAAGAAATAACCATAGACAATAAAGGCCATGTATTGGCATACGGGTTAGACAAAGAAATAAGTCCCGGCAAAACGCTTGAGGAAACACTGGATGAAATAAAGCGTCAAGGTGCTGTTTCCTGTGCAGCACATCCCTTTGCAGTTAGCAATGGAATCCGTAAGAAGGCCCGTCTGTGTGACATGATAGAATCCTTCAATAGCAATAACATCGACAAATTCTCAAACATGGTAGCATCTAAGTTTGCAGCTGAAAATGGTTTACTATCCATTGCTGGGAGCGATTCTCATATAGCATCAACGTTCGGAAGAAGCGTCAATACTGTTGAAGCTGAAAATAATTTAGATGCAATACTGCAGAAAATGCTTGCAGGTCAATTCAAAATCCAGGCTGCACAATATGCAACAGCGAAAGAAATTTATGAACATGCACATTATATTCTTTCAAATTCTAGAGCAACCCTATTAGAGTACGCATCACAATATCACCCAAGAGCTCATATAGCAGCTAAATGGGCATTGAATTCATTTGTAAGGCATCCAAATAATAGATTCTGGCGAGCACTGGGGTCATTTGCGCTATATCTAACTAAGCGTGCTTCGAAAAAAGTCAATATGGAAGGCTACGATGAGGATATTTTTGAAAAGAGGTCATGGAGAACATTGATTTCAATGAGCTTCACACCATAATTATTTTTTGTTCTTTATTTTTCTATCATTAAAGATCCAGAAGGTAACTAAAATTATTCCTAGCACAGGGAAGCTACCAATGAACAGATAGGGAAAGACTGCAAGAAGCAATGATGGCTCAAACAATCCAAATGATTCCTCATTGGTTAGGCGTATAGCTATCCTATTAATATTTTGCCACTGTAAGGGTTGTATGTAAAAATACCACAACGGTGCATAAGATATACCAACCCAAAGGACCTAGGAATAATTAGTCTTAATTTTCTCGATTACTTTCTCGTGATCAGGACCCTTTTTCCTCGCGTAATGCTCCATTGCGGTTAAAGGAACTCCACCAAGAGATCTTGCCAGAGTTGAAAAAAAGATATCTTTTATGGCATTATTTCTACCCACTTTGTGCATAAATTTTTGAATACCATGTTTAAAGTTATGCTGCCAAGTCTTGTACATGACTCCTAACTTTGGAGGATCCATGGTATTCCCAATATCAAAGAAGTCAGATTTCTCAAGAAGTCCGATCGGAACAAATGTGAGAGGCGTCACGGTGAACTTTGAATCTGGCTGTTCAGTTTCTACATCGTGAATAAGCCTTATTGTATCCCAACTATCTTCTGGGGTCTCATCATTATTGAGGCCCATAATCAAAGTGAACGCAGGCACCCAATAATGCTCGTTAAGTGTCTTTATCGCGGTCTTCACAACCCAATGCCATTCATCAGGTCTGTATGGCGCCAATTTTCTGTCTGCGTATTTGCCAATTAATCTGGTACTTCCCGTTTCGAACCCGCATTGAATCCCAATGTGATTGTCCGCACCAGCCTTAATGATCTTAGATAAATTAGGAATTAGTCTCTCATCAGCTATTGCACCTGCTAAAGTTCCATGTGTTGGGTTAGTGTGTTCAACACCTGTGGCCATAATCCCTCTAAATAATTCCTCAATCGCCTCGCGGTTAGGCTGCATATTTTTTGTTGTTCGTGGATTAAGGCCGTATACGAAAATGTCATCACTCTGAATCCATGCATTCTTTAGACCTCCGTACTTCATATTAATTTCAATTTCTTTCTGCACTTTTTCCACGGGATAATATCTTAAAGGCCTTAGAGTAACATCGCAGAATTTGCATCCACGACCACAACCGCGCATGACTTCGACCATCCCATGCATGCTGGGTTTTACAATTGTCGGTATCTCAGCTACCGATGGCTCATCCCAACAATGAATGAATCTACCATGATAGTCCCTGTCATTTTTATGGAATTCCTTAATTTCCACCTTGAACTCAGTTTTTTTGAAGGGATTGGCTGTTTCCATCTCGCCACCGATCAAGGAGTCAAAAAATCTGCGACCGGTCCCATCGATTTCAGGACCTATTCCGCCTAGTTCCCCCTCTACTATAGCATAAAGACCATACTCCTCAATCTTGGCAGGATCATAATTGTACTGCCATGTGCCGGATGCCCCAGCAATTATCTTGGCCTTGCTTCCATTTCTTTTTTTTGCGGCCTTGATACGGAGGTGTAGATCCCTACTGTAAAATTCATCGTACGACATTTGCTTTCTTCCGTACGTAAATGTCATAGTTACGGGCCCCATGCCCAAAGGATCCATCTCGTGAGTTCCTATTACCTCAGTCTCTGGACCTATAAAATTCTCAACATAATCTGGATGGGCAACGACTACCTCATCACTACTATATCCATCTCTAAGCAGAGATGCCTCGACCTTCCTTAAACCGTATGGTGCATAGTTAGCCAGACCGCCCTTCTGCTCAATTGGATTGCAAATGAAGTCGAATAGGACTCTTGGCGTTACTTGCTGACCCAGAATGTGATACCAGAACGAATTACGACTACGATTTACGTCAAGCGCGGGTGCACATCCAAAAAATGAAGCAAGTGAAATTCCCCTATATGGTGACATAAGGGTTCTATCTGCAGTAAGAACTATTCTTGGATGTTTCATACTATCTATTCATAACCATCTTAGAGCGTTAGATATTAAGCTTCTTATATCTGACCTCGAAGGATATGGGCTCTAGTCAAATATATGTAATTCGTGTGCAAGTCTGTGGAATATTTCAGAATTTCTGACTGCGAGAAAGGACAGACCCCTATTTGTTTCTAATTTTGAATCCAGTTCAGATCCATTCATAGAGTAAAGCTTGCCTCCAGATTCTTTGACTA
>DATDLD010000005.1:0-3270 GCA_036519475.1 Candidatus Nitrosopolaris sp.
CTCAGGAAAGTTATTTGATACAAGCATAATAAATGGCGGAGAATCAGCCAAAGTTCCTACAACCAAGTTGACTGCGGGCGAATATCCCTATCATTGTACGATCCATCCTTATATGACTGGGACACTAAAGGTACAGTAGAATATAAAAGAAATAATGATGCTTCTCAAAATTCTTTCTTTTGCTAGTGTTTTTTGTCTTTTTATTTTAATCTTTATAGGAGGATATGTTAGCGCTTCTGGAGTTGGTTTGACATGCCCTAAATGGCCTCTCTGTCCTGCAGGGCTTGTACCCATGGACGAGTTTATAATTGAATATTTTCATAGGTCGGTAGCTGTAGCCACCAGTATACTAATTATCGTTACAATGGCTTTTACTCTGAAGTTAAGGAATATAACTCCGAACGGAATGAAGATATCGTCATTGATTGCAGCTGCAGCGGCAGTTGGCCAGGTAACGCTGGGTGCAATTGTAATAGCAGAGCGCTTACATGCTGTACTAGTTACTGTCCATCTTGGACTAGGTCTTGTACTGTTTTCGATGACTTTAATGACTGCATTATACTCTTATAAGATACCATCGGATAAAAGTAAAAACGTCGCAAAAGAGTTACAAAAACAACGTTAGCTAAAGAACTACAGAATCAGCTTCGAGGTATGATGACCAAATGTTATTTGTATACTTTCAGTAAGACATAATAGCTGTAAGCCATTACCCAGTTTTTTATGTGGAAGGTAATGATGCCGAAGAAAATAGCCTTTGGAGATAATGCCGCAAAGGAGTTCAATTACCCAAAAAATTCCTTAATTATTACTACCACCACTCATGAGATCTACAGCAAGTGGTTAGAGTATATGGGAATAACCAATTATGATATATACGATAAGGTTACCCCTGATCCGGCAATTGAAGCTGTAGAGGCTATAAATAAAGAGTATGAAGGAAAAAATATTTCTGCATATATAGGCCTTGGAGGAGGAAGTTCTATGGACGTTTGCAAATATCTAGGTAAGTTGACTGGAATTCCTAAAATACTTATCCCTACGACCTTTGGAACGGGAGCAGAAATGACTACATACGCAGTTATAAGTTTTGAACATAGGAAGAAGTTATTACAAGACGAAGCATTCCTAGCCGATGCAGCTATTGTCGATCCGTACTTCCTACCTGGCACGCCGTTTAATATAATGAGAAATTCGGCATGCGATGCTGCTTCCCAGGCATCAGAAGGTTATGATAGCAAGCTTGCTAACCCGCTTACGAAACTTTTTTGCAGGGAAGCCTTTGAGATATTGGAGGATGCTATAGTAAACGATAAACCAAATCTGTTACCTTATGGTGCAATGCTTTCAGGTATTGGATTTGGGAACTCATCTACAACACTTGGACATGCTCTGTCATATGTCTTTTCAAACGAAGGAGTTCCACATGGATATGCCTTATCATCATGTACTACCGAGGCACATAAGTTCAATAGGTCCATATATTATGAACGGTTCAAAAGGATCTGTCAGAAGTTAAAATTTGAGCCGCTCAAATTAAAGCAGCCACTTGATCAAGCAGCTGATGTAATTATGCCTGATCGGGGACATTTAGACAACAACCCTATTCCTGTTACTAAGCAGGATATTATCAAATGTTTGAGCGAAATCGTAAACGGTAATCCATGGGAATGACGTTTTATTCTGTAATCTTATTTTTTATCTAGATTAATCGCGGTCAATTAAGGCTTCAATTTATTAATTTATAGGGAAGACTCCAAGTCACTGTTACATATTTAGTCAGACGACTTTCTGATAAAAAAAGTACGCTCCAAACATACCTAGACCTAATGTAAATGCAAGGAAAACTATCAAGTCTACTCCAAAGGAGCTATTTCCTGCTTCCATGACACAAAGCCTCGGATCGTCCTAATTCCTTCTAAAGCTTGCATGCAACTACAAGTGCAAGACCAAGAGAAGACAGTGCAAAGAAAAAATAATAACTAAAATAGTTTGACCTAATGAGAGCAATAAATTTACACTGGCTTATTGCTACAACTAGAATGATGTGGATGTCTGGATGAGTGGGCTAGCCATTCTTCAAAATGACTTGGCAGTATATCTCGTACACTTGCGTACTGGCGTCACTATGATACTTTTTTGATAAGAATTTTCTGTTATCAATAATAGAATCTTATTATTTATAACGAGATTAGAATAATACCTACTAAATCTACAAAAATATGCAAGATTTAATGTAAACTTGAATCTACGCATCCTAATGCTGGTACAAGTACAACCGAGCATTATGACAATCATTTTATACACCGCATCTTTTATTTTGCTTACTTCTTGCTTTGGCATGGAAGCATATTGCGTTAAATGTAAGGCGAAAAGATTGATGAGAGACGACAAAAAAGTCACTATGAAGAATGGCAAGCCCGCAACTCAAGGAATTTGTACCGTGTGTGGAACTAAGATGTTTAGGATAGGCAAGTAACCTGCTGTTTTCACTCTTCCCTACCCTATTGTTGGGGATATGATTCACGAGAGCACCATTTAGTAACAATCTCTAGTCCTATCGATATAATATCCCTGATGGGTTACGTTAGATCATTTGATATCGATTCTTAATTTAGTCAAATGAAAATGGATGTTACTCGGGGAGATGTACAGAGCACAAGGAATGACAATCGTTTATTTATCATCTGTTTTTATAATAAAGATAAAAAGTTCTATAACGCTTTCAAAAACTGCCATTTTTGTATGGGTTAAAAGTAAGGAAATGCGGTATACCAGTTATTGAACAATTACAGACTACGGATTATGGGATTTGATTTTTCTAGGAAGTAAGCCCCAAGATCGCCTGCGCAATGTCTCCCTTTGAGTCAATTAATGATTGAATTGCTTTTTCTTTTGTAACGTTCGCCTGTTGCATTACTAGGATAACATCTTCTTCCTTAAAACTAGGGATCTCCTTTTTCCTCTCTTCAATATCGCTTGCTACGACTTGAAAAATTGTGCTATCCTTTCCTTTCATTTCCACTACTTGAGGTTTAATCAGATAGAGCTCCTTCGTATCCGTCTTGATAATAACCTCTTCAACACTGTCCATCTCTTTCATTTCAAGCCCCATCTTATCCAACATTCTCCGCATCTCTCTGTTGCCTCCACGCATCATAGCAAACCCTAGTTAGTAACTCTGCTTTTTATTCCTTCTCTAACCTTGACAGCAACACCCTTTCGATATCTTTTCATTACTTCATATCCGAGTACAGACCTGCCTATAGC
>DATDLD010000006.1:0-8467 GCA_036519475.1 Candidatus Nitrosopolaris sp.
TCAAAACGCACAGCAGGCAGGCGCTTATGGCTCTGGAACCCCTATGTTCGGTACCAACATCAATAGTACAGTTCTCTTTATTATTATCCTGGTAGCGATATTTGGCGGTGTAGCAGCAGCGTTCTTCGCTAAGGGTAGAAGCGCAAAAAGAGAAGCAACGAGCTAAACTTCCTAACACTTTTTTAGCTCTCACTCTGACGGACCTAGTTCATACGAGATGCTTGTTACCCCCATATTGGGTGTACCAGTACCTTAGTTTGATTTGGAATTAAATAGTATGATACGCCAGGCGCATTTCAGTATAAACAACTGATCGTATTTCATTCATAGACCGACTCGACCTGGAAACAATATTTTGTAATCCAGATGTGCCGTTATTATGCTTAGTTGCCAATTACCTTCTTCATGCTGAAATGGGAATAAAAAAGTGAGATAGATTAGTATCACTGCGGTTTTTTTTTGTCAACGCATTATTGGTTTGTATGATATCTATCTATTTACAATAGATATCGGTAGAGGTTATGTAGTTACTAAAAACTAGGTGAAGTATCAACGGAAACTCGATCTCAACAAGATAAGCAAATATAGAAACAAGATAAGTATAGAATTGTCATAATATAGCGTCTCGAATAATCCTGAACAACTGACCAAATTATTGGATTTCCATGAATTTAAAAAATATTTCTTAAGTATCAATGTTCTAATCATTATTTCTCATTGATTTAGATTTATTATCAATTTTGATAAATTTCTGCGACTCTTTCTGATAAATACGCATAAGATTATTCATCACGTACGCCTATGCCATTGCAAGATTTTTTACTTCCATTGGAAAATGTCAAGTTCTACAGTAACACTCTAGTTAGATATGCGGCTAAAAAGTACAGGGTTGTAATCACAGACAAGAGAATAATCTTGTTCGCTCAACGAGGATATCTGTTAAGATCAGACGATATTGTGAGTGAGCGTTTGGACCGGCTCCAGGGGCTAGAATACTCAGAAAAAGGATTGATCTTTCGAATCGCGAAGATCTCTGTGCAAGGCACAACGAGAATAGATATATTCGGACCAACCTCAGAATTAAAGCCCTTATTTCATAATATGCAATCATTGATTAATGTGGAATAGCGGGTTAAATTATGAACTGTTCTTGCGATGGTATTCAGAAGTCCTTTTCTATCTAGAAGAACATAATCTATAAACTGAGGTTATGAGATAGGGCTGATAGAATTGTATGACATGAATTCTTCTTTGGATCAGGTTTTTGCCGGTGATCCATATGTAAAAATATGAGATATGTTACTTATTTTCTTGTAACATACTCGGCTACTCGTTCTCGCAATTTCACATCTCTTCTTAATGTGTAGTATATATCCTATTCAAATAATTCTAAATTATGGCAATGCCTTTGAGGATCGCCTACTAACTCGAGACCCTTCTACTTACAGTCTATCTCTCAGCGGGGAGGCCCTATATTATGTCATGTATTATTTTGACGATGCGCTTCTCACATTTTTTGATTCTTGAATTTTTGTCCGCAATTATCACATTCTTGCCTAAGAAATTGAATTGTATTATGTTTGTACTCAAAATAAATGATATACATCAAAATGAAAGATGGCTTGTCGTATTTATCGTTGAAAAGACGCTAAAGGCTCAGCTTTCTATATTATTGAAGATCATACTCCCTAGGAATTTGCGAGAATGTAGACAATATACTAATTATTTTGCTATCTCGCTGAGCCCTGAATACATAAAAACTAAGACTATGAATATCCATTACCTAGCTATGACAAATTTTATCCTTGGCAAGTACAAATGGCTTGCTTATTCTCAATGAGCCTTAACCAACAAAAAGGTGAGGGACAATCAATCGCAGAAAACTATTAAGCCTACATCTACTTTAAACGATAAGATGCTTGAAATCGGTAAGGCAAATCAGAATAATTATACTAGCTCGAACAGAAAGAAACTGGTAAGAATGAACCTTGTTTCAGTGCTGGTAATCTTGATGGCTATTTCGTCAGTTACTATAGTGTTGCAACCAGCACATGCCCAAAGTACAAGTAATAATACCGCTTCTGCTGGTAATGTAACGGGGGTCAATTCTCCTGCGAATAGTGGAAACAGTACAGTCATTTTTAAGGTCGGTGACAAAGCTTATCCTATCAAATATCAGATCATAGGTGGTAAAGTTAATGGTGTTGCTATAGAAAAAGACAATTCAACAATAGTAGCAAATATTTCTACTACGTCAAATGGAACGATGACTATTGAACTCCCAAGAAATGTAATCGACTCCAAGACCCCGGGAAATGTTGATGATAAGTATGTGGTGTTTATAGATGGCCAGAATGTCGCATTTGATGAAATAAAGAATAACAATCAGGTTAGGACGTTGAAAATTGACTTTGATAATGGATCAAAACAAATAGCGTTGGCGGGAACACATGTAGTACCCGAATTTGGGGGAATTGCTGCAATAATACTAGTAACATCTCTAATAGGGATTGTTATCTATGGTGCAAAATATAGCAATAGATTTAACCTTTTACGACATCCTTAGCTGATTTTCTTTTTCTTTTTCTTTGGAACACGTTGTTGTGATATGACATCTGCTGATCTTAATTGAGGAAAATGGAATCTAATTGCCTAGACAGTCAATGAACGAGCATTTCTTGATCTTGTCATAGGTTGTATATCAAACGAGATCGCATTAATATTACAGACTGATGACTGATCGTGGTGGATAAACGTTTCAAGTAATCATATAGAAGCGTTAGGTCAGATGTAATGTATTAAATAAAGCTTTTTAATTTCATAAGGTGTGTATAGATCAAGGCCTAAAGGAAAGCTTGATAAAGATACTCTAAATTTCCTATCCTCTGGACGTGCTGATCTTGGCATATTACACTATGATATAATTGGAAGTGAAGCCCATTGTATAATGCTTTATGAAGTTGGGATTCTGGCTCTTCCAGAATTAAAGGAAATAATACAACTATTAGAAGAGGTAAAAATCAAACCTGAGATACTGTCGAGTTATGGTTTCGAGGATATTCATGAGTCAGTTGAAGCCTTTGTCATAGAACGAGCCGGTATGAGTATAGGAGGTAAAATGCAGACCGGTCGATCAAGAAATGATCAGGTGATACTAGACATAAGAATGAAGATCAGAGATGATATTAATCACGTATGTTCTGAAATCGCGGATCTAATTGATGTTTTGTTAACAAAAGCTACAGAAAATAAAGAAACTATAATGCCTATGTATACACATTTACAACAAGCACAAATAGGTACGTTCTCTCATTATCTTTTATCATACGCAGATGCGCTATTCAGAGATTTGGATAGGTTGCACATGGCCTATGGAAGAATTAATCGATCTCCTTTGGGAGCTTCTGCGGTAGGAGGATCGAGCATAAATATTAATAGAAACCGAACCGCCACTTTGCTAGGATTTGACGGAATCATCAAAAATTCAATCGATGCAACAAGTTCTCGCGACTGTTTGTTAGAATTTACTGGAGTACTCACCATTATGATAATGACATTAAGCCGAATGGCAGAAGATCTTATTCTCTGGTCAACGAATGAATTTGGCTACATAGATATTTCTGAAGAACACAGTTCTACTTCTAGTGCAATGCCTAACAAAAGGAATCCAGATCCGTTGGAACTTATTAGATCAAAAGCAGGATTAGTATTAGGAAACTTAGTTGCTGTTGCTACGATTCTTAAAGCCTTACCGTCAGGATATAGCAGAGATTTACAAGACCTAAAACCAGTATTATGGCAGGTTTCTGATACTGCTATTGATGTTTTAAGGATGATGAATAGAATCATGAAGTTACTGGTCATACATAAAGAGCGAATGCAAGAAGTAGCAAACAATAGCTACGCGATTTCGATCGATATTGCAGAGAGGTTAGTGGTGAAAAAAAAGATGCCATTCCGCCTAGCACATAGACTCGTTGGTTCGCTTGTACATACTGCAGCATTTCAGAACAATATCCCATTGACAAAATTACGAGAAGATGAGATCAGGTCTGTCATGGAAAAAAATGAATTCAATCTTGAGCCTCAAGAGTTAATGCAAATCATAACAGAGGTTACTCCAAGAAATGCATTGCAATTTCGACTATCAGCTGGCTCACCCAATCCTAAAGAGCAACAGGAAATGATAAGCTGTTCAAAGAGCAGATTATTACAATATAAGAAGGAAACATTAAGACTTAGAATGTGTGTAGAAGAGGCATTTGATAAGCTCGGGCTTAGTTTAGAAACTTATCTAAATACCTGTGAATAATCATTATTATTTTCATCCTGAGGAACCTTCTATATCTGTGAGATGAATGAAAAGGTAAAGTACGTAATAAATAGTGTCAATACTAACGGAACTCAAAAGTTACATTGTCTATACTAAGCCTCTTTTTTTCATGTTATCTACAATGCAACAAGCTACAATGAGTAGCACTAGTAAATTTAATGAGTAGCCCGGCCCAGATTCGAACTGGGGTCAAAGGCTCCAAAGGCCTTTATGCTTGGCCACTACATTCGGCAGAATTTAGACCTCCACCGGGCTTCCGGGCTTATTTTCGTACAATTTTACTATCTTTATAATGTTACGCAAGATTTTCTACATATGATAATATTTTATCGACAGGATCGTCCATCTTGTCAAGGATTCGCTTGGCCTTCTTCTTCTGTTTAGTAGCGTAGCCATTGTCCATGATCATTTCTCTGGTCAATTTTATAAGATTTTTAGAATTGCAGGCCCTTTTTACCAGCCCTGAAACGACAAGATACCTTTCGACATAAAAAGGAAGTGGTGCCATCGAAATAGTGGGTTTTCCAAGTAATGATGCTTCAGAAGTCATCGTCCCTCCTGCTCCAATAAACACGTCACATAGAGAAATTAAGTACCTTCCATCCATAACTTTTTGTATAACATGTGCTTTTCCTTTATACTTTTTTGTAATTTCAGATAACTGATCTTCGTACCTGCAAAGTATAAGTACATTAGCGAGTTTTGAAAAATTCTTTACTAGAGAATCGACCATAGAAGTTGTGGGTTCCAAATTTTTGTCTGCGATATATGAAGCCTTTGATTCTTCTATTCTGATCAAAATGCTCTTCTTATCCATATCAAGCTTCAATTTATTAGCCAAGACACGTGCTGGCGAGGTCGACATCGGACAACGTTTAAGCCAAGCAGCAGGATCAAGTGCCCTGTATCTTGTTATATTTTTCTTCGATATCCCAAATGGCGCCCAAGCAGAATTTGGAATTACCCAAGGTGAGAAGAGATGATCCATCAAAGGAATTGTAAGTTTTGAAACAGCTTCGGCATGCGGTGAATCATTGAATCCTATATGTTTAATTCCAAGCCCAAAAGCGACCCTTGCCCCTTCTGGGGATGAGAATGTGATAGCAATGTCAGGCTTAAATTTTCTTATTTCATAAGCCAATTGATGGATTCTTTTTGCACTTTCTTGGAGTTTTTCATATCTTTCAGATCCCCCGTGTCTACCAACAATTTTGAGATTAAGACCTTGAATCTTTGCTAAATCTACTGCTTCGCGGTAATGCCTAGATGTGCATAGTAATTCGTGTCCAGATTTGCGGAGTAAATCGACTGCAGGCTTAAAAAACATCACTTGTTTTGGCGTCAAAATGTCAAACCAGATTCTCAAAGATAATTAAATGGTAAATTCCCTTGGAAAAAACCTTTTCTTTAACCCCCTTTTACATAGCACGGGGGAGAGGGTATATATGCTTGAGAAGGAGGCAGTAAAGCTTTGAGCTTTGATCCATCATCGATATGCACAGCAGTATATGGACTAAGCACAGAAGGCTATCGAATTGCCTCTTCTATCGCTGTCAAGGGTGTGAAAGTTTCATTAATCGATGAATCTGCACGCATGGCTATAAGTTTAAAACCTGATATCGCTAGAACATATCCTGACGTTAATTCACTAATAGAGGATGAGCCATTATTAGCACTTCAACCAATTGATATCGCAATTAGTGCAGCGTCATACATCTTTTTTGCACCTCGAATTAGAAAGATAGGCCAAGAGGTAAAGAGTGATATTACATCAAAGTTTAGAGACTCGATGCGCGCCTTGAAAAAAGGTGCTTCGATCATATACACCCTACCGACTGGCATTGGAGGCAATAACGAAAATATCGCATTAATAGAACGTTTGACTGGGATGTCTATAGGCAAGGATATCTTCTACTACTATATGCCTGTCACAAATTCAGGCCCTGAGACGCTTGTTGGTTCTCTAAGATCCCGACAAGACAGTCAGATGGCCAAGTTACTGTACGATCCTGATGTAGGTATGAAGGTGAATTTTGTCGATATTATTTCTGCAGAATTCACTCATTCAATCAGAATCCTAGGGCACTATACAGGGACGGCAAGTATTTTAGAAATCTGTAAACACGTCAAAGATAGTAAGGTCAGCAATGAACTAATGAATGGGGCGTTTAGCGAGCTGTACTTGGACGATGTATCAAGCGGCTTATACGATTTACGAGCACTAGGATCATTACTTAGCGGAGCTGGCCCATTGATGTATCTTGTTAATGGAACGATCAAAGGTACCGAGGGTTACATCAAACACCTAATAGATGAGATACGGGACGTGTTGAAGAAACGTGATTTGAAGGCAAGCAGAACAAAGGTAGCAATCGCTTGGACATTGGACCCAAATGAAATGAGGGGCGACAAGATAGATCTTCTATCTTCTCTCGAAACAAAACTTAAAGATTACATCGGGGACGTGGAAATACAACAAGGTCCAACGTTCGATGTGTACCCTACGGATAAAACGATGATGGTCATAGCTTGTTCACAGAACGATTTCAAGAAGATTATGTCCAAGAAAAAGCAGAATCTAGATTTCATTATCATGAAGGCAAATCCGGTTTGTGAAACAGTTGGATAATTGCTGAGAATGAACCTTGTAGTACATTTGCCTCAAAACAGAAGGAATTCGATCTGATAAAGCTGGTTTGCAGTACAGTCTCACTAGTTTGCTAGATTAATCATCATCAATTAAAGATCTTTGTGTTGTCACACCATTCAAGTTCGGCTGAATGGCTAAGTAAAAAAATATTAATAGACTCTTAAACAGATGGAAATTGTTGAAACTTATCGTCACAACTCATGAGCTTATGGCGGCATTATCAAATAAAAAAAAAGATCTGCTTATAGTTGATGCTAGGCCATTTCACGATTATGTTAAGGGCCATATTCCTGGAGCAGTTAATATGGATGTTATGCAATTTCATTGGATTGATAGTTCCAATCCCGGTATTGCCCAATTTAATAGACAAATGAAGATTCTTCTTTCAAACATTGGAGTTACGAGAAAAAAGGAAGTAATTTTCTACGACAAGATCTCCGGCCAATCAGCAGCTAGGGGAGTATGGCTACTGCTCTATTTTTCACACATTAAAGTTGCAATGCTTGATGGGGGTTTAGACAAATGGAAGGAGGATGAGTATATGACAGAAACAAAAAGTCATCCATTCATTCACTCTAGTTTTAAAGGCACGGAAAATCCTAAGATCCTAGCTGATTTGAAGGAGATTAAATCCTCACTTAAAAAGAAAAGTGTTGTATTAGTTGACGCACGGTCTAGACCAGAATTTGAGGGGAAAATAATTCGTGCAGCCTATGGGGGACATATCCCTAGGGCAATGAATATCGAATGGAAAGAGAACATTGAAAACAATGTATTCAAAAGTTCTAAAGAGCTTCAAGAGGTATATTCTAATCTTTCAAAAGATTCAGAAATAATAACATATTGTCAAGGCGGATATAGAGCCGCCAATAGCTTCATTGCTTTAAAAATGCTCGGCTATAAGAATGTGAAAATTTATCTAGGTTCATGGGGAGAATGGGGTAATAAGCCAGGCCTACCTATTACAAAATAAATTACAGATGGATTATTTTTGAATATACCTTCATTTATGAAGGAAAGTAAAAGCTATTTGAGCACCTTAAGTGTCCCTAACCTGAATTTAGAAAGAAAGGATTTATATTGAGAAGACCAAATTAAAGTATGAATTTAGTACAATTCACTGTTAAAGAGATCATGAAAGAGCTAGACCATAGATCGAAGGAGTTTTATGAATTTGTAATGCCGGCTATAGACATAGTTGAAGACGGAAACGATTTGGTCGTTACAATTGATCTACCGGGATTCACAAAGAAGGACATTAATCTTAGGATAATTGGAAATATTTTGTCGATTAATGCAAGAAGGGAGTATGAGGAAAGTCTGGGAACTGTTTATCTGAGGCACAGACCTACTAAATTAGACAAGAAAATAGTACTGCCAATCTCAATCAAGGATGACGAGAAGGTCGTTGCAACTGCAAAGTACGCAGATGGTGTAGTGACATTAAAGGTTCCTATTCCAAAATCGAGCTATATAACGATAAC
>DATDLD010000007.1:0-3699 GCA_036519475.1 Candidatus Nitrosopolaris sp.
TAACCACTAGCTTACAAGAAGTTGAGGGAAGACAACAAGTATCACATGCCCTTTTGTTTCACGCATCTATCAGTATTAAATAAACAGTAATAAAGAAGTAAGATCGATGGTTGAAGTTATTGTGAGTGCTGACAACTTAGAAACATTAGATTGGTCACCATGGCTTGATTTTGATAGGTCAAAGATCGCCTCCATTCCAGACTCATCAGTCGGAGTTTACAAGATGCATGAAAGCATGAAGATTCTCTACATAGGAAGTAGTCAAAACCTTAGACAATCTTTACTTGATTGTTTGTCAGATCCTTGTATAGGCAAGACCAAAAGGTTCAGTTATGCTATTACAGAGAATGCAGATAAAGTGAAGGATCAACTCCTTGATGAATACCGTAGCAAACACAATGGCAGGTTACCTATATGTATGGAGGGAGTGCACTGATTGAACCAGCCAGCCTATCATCCCAACTCTCACCAACCATTTAATCATAGAGGTTCTAAAAGACTCAAAATAGTCAACCCTTAATCCTTCTTGGTCATTCTCTTTTAATCACTTCTGTCTGGAGGCATAGTATAGTATATTGTGAATAGATCATTCTTATCCGAGTCGTAGCCAATTTTACTAATAGTGTGAAGTTGGGGTAAGTAATTCTTCCTCTAGGCAATCCAATAGTTATAGTCAGATTAAAAATTAAACTTGCTTGGCAGCACTATACAATACCTGTTTATCTTATATAATAATACTGATAATACATTATTATTTAAAAATGTGAAATCTTCATTGCAACCTCTACTGGCGTTTAAACCCGCATTCAATACGGCCGTCCCTTACAGAGAAGAATAAGGAGTTGGTTCGCAATTTTGCAAAAGATCTCTAACAGACATGACCTGGCGGCTGTTGACAAGTATATGGCAGGCGCAGAAGGCTTCAAACAGTACCTAGACGAATACTTTGCAGGACACCCAGATTCGCAAACTAGAATAGACCAAATTGTTGCTAAAGGTAATAAGGTATTTGTATTGTTCATTACCACAGCAATGAATAAGCGCACAGGTAAAAGAGTTACCATAAAATCTGCGGACGTATATAGAATTGTTAATGGTATGCTTGTAGAGCATTGGGATGTAGTAGAAGCTTCAGAATTCCCCAATAGAAAAAATTTCTGAACTATAAACACAATTGTTAGTAGAAGTCAGACATACATCGTGGTTTGAAGATTTAGCATACAATTTCTTTGCTAACAACTACACCTGAATTTGTCTACTTCAAGGTCATGAATTCCCACAGCCAACATGAATCAAAATCTACATAATAAGATACCGTGAATTCCTCTACCCTTTGACCTTTTTCTGGATAGACCTTACGCTTAGGACATACCTTTTGTTGTCATATGATAATAGTACATCTTGTACCTTTGAGTTGTTAATGTGGCATAGAAAAAATATACTATACTAGCTTAGACTTAGAATAGTTTAAAATTACATTGTCATTTCATTGTTATACCGTGCTATGTCAAAAATTAAGACACCTGAAGAATTACTCGATTTACAGGTAGAAGAATTCAATAGAGGTAATATAAGCTTCTTGATGCCGCTCTATGAAAAAGAAGCATGTTTTGTCTCTAAGCCAGGACAAGTTGCCAAGGACGTTGAAAGCATACGTAATGCTTTTCAGAGTCTTATAGATATGGGATGCAAGTTAAAAGCCAAACCAAAGAGAGTACTTCTGGCAAGCGATCTTGCTCTTCTAATTACTGAATGGTCTATTAATGGCACTGAACCTGATGGTAAACCTATTAATCTTACTGGTAGAGGTACAGTGGTATTACGCCGACAATCAGATGACACTTGGCTAATAGTTATTGAAAATCCTTGGGCAACAGACTAATCAGTACTCATTTAGAAATCAAGAAAAGGAATAGAAAAAGGTTAGGGGTCTAGTGATAAAATATTATTATTGATACTAATAATACCTAAAAAATCTTGATTATTTAGTCTGATATCTATAGATAACAATATCTCGCATGAGCAGTTACAATTCTCTCTTCTTCATGGGTATATAATAGTCATACCTATGAATTACGTATATACCGAGAAATCCTATAACACCTCCCAAAATAGCAAGTAATATGTTTTGAGGTAAATGACTAGTAACTCCCAGTTCTTTTAACACCATTTGTATTATGACTGTGATGAGAATACTGGAAGATCCTATTGTAGCTGTAAGAGATGCCCCTATCCTACTTAAGCCAATAGAATAAGAGAGTGAGCCGATAAAGGGAATTACTGAGAATAGGAACAAGATAATAATTGCAATTATTAATGGTTGTGGCAATAAAGATACTTTATTTGGTGAAGATGATGCATGATCAGACTCATTCGGCAATAATAATCCAAGGATCATAAAACCGACTAGGATTAGACCTGAAACTAACATAGAGGCGCCTGCCACTCCTATAGATGAATGTTTCAAGAGAAGTTTATTTAGAAAGAGAACGCCAATTGCAAATCCAAATGCTGAAAGAATTGCTTCTCCATCTCCAAAGGTAATTATATCTGATAACGAAGATGTTGATAGCGCTGGTTGTGTTGTTTTTACTGTCTCAATATTAACACCAACATCAAAATTGATATCACTTGCAACAGCCATAAAAAATCCTATTAGTGCTACACTGATACCAATAATATGAAATCTGTTCAATCTCTCATTCAAGAATACTCGTGCTAAAACAACTATAACGACTATTTCAACTGGCCCAGCAATAAGAACCTCTTTTGATGCCCCTATCCTGCTAATGGAATCATACCATGTAAATATTCCAAGTGAGAGTGACAAAGAAGCTAGAGTAAGGTTTTTCCATGAATTAGCGAAAAGAATCGTTATCTCCTTCTTCTTTTTAAAAACAAAAGCCGCTACCATCAGCAACATTGCACCTGCTGAAATTATGCTTATGGCTGAAAGCATAATTGGAGAAACTCGAAGAAATGAAGTTGAAGTTGTTAAATATTCAATGATGATGGATTCTATAGAAATAGTTATAGCATAGATAAAAACTACCCAAGACTTACGGATTAATAGCAACGACGACAACAAAAAATACTACTAGGAATACTCCTTATAACTGATGAAGATGTTGTGTATTGTGTAGAGATTGTTCACGGGTGAATTTAGTCAAATCCTATTTTAACTATGTAGTATATTATTCGTGGAACTACTTAGCTTTTTACTTTTGATCCCGGAGACAAAGCGGAGTCACTAGCCGATAAATGTTTTGTATTTATTTTGTTGATTGATATTTAATATATTCCGAGCATCTTCAAAGTTTAGTTCTGCATGCCCTATTTATATTCTTGATAAAAGTGAGTCATTAACAATATTACGACGTTAGGGAATAGATTCGTTCATTTGACCGATTATTACAATAACTCAAATTTCAAAGATCTGTGATGAATCTCCCGTTGCAGAAGAGGTCTTGACATCAGGATTCACTTCATCAATGCTCTTAGCTAGCTGAACTATTTTTGGATTCGTGAGAAGACGACTTATTTCTTCCAATTCCGAACCGGACCTTATGACAATACCTCTCTTCTTTGTGGCAGATCCTGAACTATCGACAGGATTGATTTCAATAGCAACTAATGGAGAGCCTCTTCCTCTTAAACCAGGAAGCTTGAACAGAAATATCCCAGGTATGTTAGTAGCTT
>DATDLD010000008.1:0-6651 GCA_036519475.1 Candidatus Nitrosopolaris sp.
AAGGACGACAAAGGCCAATGGTAAAATCAGTGCAAAATCAACTTCCTTAGTAATTGAATGGGCAACAAACCCACTAACCGAATTTGTGAGTATAAATAAACTTGCTGAGGCCGCAGCTGTCTTTGGATTTGCTAGACCAGTTAATATCAAGATTGGCGATAACCAGATACCTCCACCAATACCAACAAGGCCCGAAACAGTCCCTAGAATAGCACCTAATGGTAATGTGATTAATGAAAGCCTGGGTAGACTTAGATTTAATTTTCGTATCTTCTCCTGCCTTATTTTTATTTGGCTGCCACTTAATAGCAGCATGGCCGAAGCTGAAAAAAGGGAAATTACGAAAATCAATACGAGAAGTTTTTCTGGTAGTACAACAGAACCGGCAATAAAAGCAAATGGTACTGAGATTAGTAATGGAATAGAAATACGAAGCGATAAGTGACCAGCTCTCAAATAATTGAAGAGAGCCGTTGAAGCCACAACGATGTTCAGAGCCAATGACACCGGCGGGATGGTGTACAGATTTACTCCAACAAGTACTAGAATAGCAATATAGCTACTTCCTCCTGCAAATCCAACACTAGAATAAATAAAACTTATTGCAAAGAAAAGAGGAACAAGTATTAGTAATAAAAGTTCATTAATGGCCGTGTCCCTCCATCATCTTGAACGCATGCTCTAGCCCCGGAAATAAGAAATCTAAGGACTCAGATACTGCCCTTAAACTTCCAGGAATATTGATTATTAGACTTGTTCCCCTTACGCCCGCAAGTCCTCTTGAGAGCATAGATAAGGGTGTTCTTCTCTGTCCATATGCTCTGCTTGCCTCGGCAATTCCAGTTATTTCCTTTTCTATGACCTTACTTGTTGCTTCAGGTGTTGAGTCCCTGATGCCAAGTCCTGTTCCTCCAGTAGTCAATATCAAGTTTAAATGGAGATCATCTGAATATTTCATTAAGAGTTCCTCAATAACAGAACTATCATCAGGTACTACTTTGTATTCGACCACGTCAATACCTCTATCTTTTAAAGTTTTAACGATGAATTTCCCAGATTTATCGACTCGCTTTCCAGCTGCAACTGAATCACTGACGACGATCACACCTGATCTGATCTTTTTTCCCTCCTTAATTGCAAATTCACCTATTCCTCCTGACTTTTCAACAAGTTTGACAGATGAGATGAATAATGAATCGTCTATGGGTTTTAGCATATCATATATGGTCAATGCACCGATACAAGCTCCACTGAGTGCTTCCATTTCCACCCCTGTTTTCCATATACTTTTAACTTCTACGTCGACTTCAATTTCTTGTGCTTTTACTGAAACTTGAACCTCAATGTGATCTAGAGGTATTGGATGACAGTATGGTATAAGGTCCCAGGTTTTCTTAGCCCCCGAAGTAGCCGCTATCTTTGCTGCCTCCACAATATCCCCCTTGGGTGACTTTCCTTGGCCAATCAATACTGAGGTATTAGCTTCGATGTTCAATACTGCCTGTGCTCGTGCGGTTCTATAGGAATCTGGCTTAGCAGCAACATCAAACATACCCCGCCTCTTTTTATCATTCATTCTTTCTCTACCCAAGTAAGATCCCATCAATCCACTTCTGACTTTCTTCAGATATTTCTTTTTTCCAAATTGGCACCCGAGTTTTCACATTATTTATGATATATTTGCATGCCTCAAAAGCTTCGTGCCTATGCTCAGAAGATACCCCAATTATAATACTGGTCTCACCAACTTTTAAATTGCCGATCCTATGAATTGCAACTAATTTTTTTATACCCCACTTTGTTTGTGCTTCATTTTCAATTTCTCTCATTTTTTCTTCTGCCATCTCACTGTAAGCCTCGTAAAAGATTTCCGAAACGTTACCAAACCTGCCTCGATTACGGACATTCCCCATGAAGATGGATAATGCACCTGCAGAATTGTCCTCTAGTTCACGCATTACCTCTTGCAAACTTAGATGATTGGTGGTAATACGAATCAAGAATTCAACCCCCGCTGACTGGTGGCAAAAGAGCAATTTCATCACTGGAAGTAATAATGGTATCTCCAGTAGTAACCTTACAATTTACAGAAGTTACAAATTTGTTACTAAACGAGTTAAGCTGTGGATATTTCTTTAATATTTCATTATTTAAGTAGCTCACTGTGACGCCACTAGGTACAGTTATTGTTATTTCCCTTTCACCCACCACTTCTCTCAATATTGCAAATAATCTGACTTTTATTTTGTCGTTATCAGAGACATTCGATCTCATATTGAGCTTATCCACCAATCGTATGCATGAGGTTTAGTTTTGGCTTAAGACCATTAATTCTTATCAAGCTCACTATCCCTTCCGGTTTCACAGTCATACAGTGAATCAAGCATTGGCTAAGCTCCTCATCTGACGCTCCTCTGCGCAGATAACTCTTGATGTCGTAGCCAGGGCTTTCAAATAGACATGTAAGAAATCTCCCATCAGAAGTCAATCTTATCCTATCACACTGATTGCAGAAGGGCTCTGATACAGAGGGAATAAATCCGACGGTGCCGATTCTATCTGAAAAAGAATATAGTTTAGCAGGTGCTGATATCTCTTGTTCTAAGACTGGAAACACTTTCCCAATATTGGACTCTAATTTTTCGATCATTTCCTTCTTACTAAAAACAAGATCACTTCTCCATATCCCCGTTCCATCTAATGGCATAAATTCTATAAATCGGACAGTGATGCCTGTGTGTCTTGCAAAATTGGCAAATTCAACAACTTCGTCATCATTCCAACCCCTGACGACAACTGTGTTTATCTTTACATCAAGTCCAGCATCTTTTGCTTTTTGGATTGAACTTAAAACTTTGTCTAATCCATTGATCCCAGTCATCATCTTAAATCTATCCTCTTTAAATGAATCTAGACTAATATTCACGCTGTTAAGGCCACTAGATTTTAATTTTTTAACACTATCTGAAAGTAGTAACCCGTTGGTTGTTAGTCCGATGCTCTTAATGTGGGGTATCTTTGCAATTGATTTAATTAGGTTTTCTATCAAAGGCCTGACCAGTGGTTCGCCTCCTGTTATTCTTATTTTCTCAACCCCTAAATTAGCGAAAATAGATGAAAGCCTAATTATCTCCTCAAAAGAGAGAACTTCAGTACTATCAAACCACTCTGTATTGTTTTTTGGCATGCAATACCCGCATCTCATATTGCATCTATCTGTGACAGAGACCCTTAGCTTTTTTGCAATTCTACCATAATTATCTATTAGTTTGCTTTTCATGGATCATGTCATCTGCTTGTATACCAGCTTATTATGGCGATCATTTTTTTCTTACCTTCTCTAACTGTTCGATGAAATGAAACTTCCAGCCATTTGGTAAATCTTTAACCTTTATGGCACGTTCTATTGTTTGAACATCGTCCTTATTTACAGTGTATAACCTGACAATATCCTTTACCGTAACATTATTTTCATCTTTTTTGATAAGTTTAATTTCGTCACCTTGTTCTAGCTCTCCCTCCTTCATTACCTTGAAATAGACACCTGTAAGACCACTTGCTAAAAATCTTTTAATTATGTCCATTCTTCCAAATTTTACTCCAAGTTTATAACAAGGCATCCTAGGCTGGGTTGCCACGACTTTTGCTGTTCCAACCTGGAATTGATCACCAATGTTAACCATTTCTTCAAACATTCCTTGTGTAGTAAAATTTTCACCAAACATACCCCAAGGCAAGGACATGCCATGGAGTTCCTTTTGCCAGTAGCTATAATGTTCACTTGCATAGGCATAGATGGCCTTGTCGATACCGCCATGTACGGTCAAGTCGGCCTGCTTATCTCCGTCGAGATTGAGTTCCTGTAGTCTTATACGACCACGAACGGGTTCCTTAAAGATTCCTGTAGTTACAAGTTCATCCTGGAATCTCACTTGGCGTGGAAGACCGACGTTTAGTGATAATAGCTTCAAAGCACATAAGCTATCCAAACATCTTAAATAAACCTTCAAAGGTCAATCTTCGGCCCAGATTTTGTTTTTTGCAGAATATTTGAATAAGAAAACTTAATACTTTATGTCGGGTAGTATATGCATACTGTATTGTTAAGGCTTTCTTGCCGTGAAACAGGACTGGATTGCGATTACGTGATTGAGGGTGAAACAGAAGATGAAATCCTGAGCAAAGGTGCAGATCATGCGATCAAGGTTCATGGTTTAAAAGCTGAAGATTTATTTTTTGAATACACTCCATGCAATTTCTTATGTCAGACTTTGAGCAAAATCACTGGGGTCTTCCCCAAAGAACGCTGAATCATTAGAATTAACCTTACCACAAATTTTGCTCACAAGAATAGTTGTAATACATAGCTATTAAATTTAGTTTTTTTCGTATCTTTCGAATCATATTGTTATTACCTATCCCGAGTAAAATGTTAGCAAATATGACCCAATTCCAAGTTGGGGCAAACAGCAAAATAAAAGGAACAGGCAGACCAAAGAGCCAACCCAATACCAAGACGTTCTTTCTAACCCACCGGTCAGAGATGTTACCAGCAAAGAGATTGAGTATGGCCTTAACTGCTCCAAAACCTCCAATGAACGATAGAATTAATGCATTTGATTCTATACCAAACTCTTCTTTACCCATCAATGGAACAATAGTTTATTCCAGACCAATCATTGCACCCACGAATGCATTTACTAAATCAAGAACTAAGAATTGTCTTATGCTTGGGCCAAGACCAAGCTTGATAGAGTCGAACTCACCATCGCCAGAAAGTTTCATTTTTACATTATAGTATGGAAATGTGAATTTAAGAATATTCTCAATGTGGGTAGGATATGGCTTAAATTTATTGGAGAGGAGAAAGTTCATTGTAATAGCAAGAAGAAAAAGGTGAGCATCCACTCTAAATAACAATAAACTTGCTGTAATTTATGATGTGCAACAATTATCTTTATTTTCACATTTGCAATTTACAGGTTCTTTTAGACATATCGGACAAATTATTGCACCACATCCTACGCATGTATTATCTGCTTTATTACAAGCCCAATGATTACATGTATTAGTGTTCATAGCATCACACCCAACATACAGTTAATCTAGCAATAATGTAAAGTAAAGGTTTTGAATCAACCTAAATTTTTTAATAGATGTTCTAACATTCATTACAATAGCTATATGAAATGCTCAATTTGCAATTGCACACCGGACGAGTGTCAAACCAGTATTTCTCCGTATCAATGCCCTACCTGCACGCAGACGGAATGTTGTTGTTGTTGGTCAAGCCTAAACTCTCAACAATAGTGATAAGTAATTTAAGGGGATGTGATAAAGTCCATGTCCTAAATTGCTAAATGCATGAAAAAATTAAATAACTTGAAACAGGATCCTAATACATGCAGCGTTCGAATTCCACCGCATTCGAACCTAGAATTTGATAGAACAGGGGAGGGTATTTATTGATACTACTTTTTATATCAGAAAACAAGATAAATGCTTACTGTTTCCAATTTTAGATTTAGACACAATGAACCATCAAGGAACTTTACTAAAGTTAGAACTCTTTTAGTCAAGTGCTAACACTTCGAATTCGACTAAATCCAAAGTATCCAATAATGTGTTATACGTCATAAAGTTCGTTATCTTATTCGAGTTTCAGTGCACAGGATACTATCCCGTCTGTAAAGAATTAATTATTCGCAACTCTACTTACGCTTCTATTCTGCTAACTTATAAGCTACAAGTTTGTTGTCCTGCATAAGAGGTATTATAATTGTATTTTGGCTTGGCATAAATCCTAGGTCAGCAGTCCCTGGTGTGTGTAAATCTATCAAAGTTCCATATCCTGTTCCATTAGCGTTAACAATGTATAGCTTTCCTGCAGGATTGTCAGTAACATAGTAATGTGAATTCGTAGTATCAGATTCTATTCCATCAAGACCGCCAAATGGAGAGGTCGTTCCTTCCTTTCCTAAAGTGCTTATTGTCTTACTTTTTAAATCAACAACTTCTATGCCAGCTCCGGGTTTACTCAGATCTCCTAAAGAAGCAACAATTAGTCTATTTTTACTATTGTCAACATGCAAACCATTAGGACCATTTAATTGTGGGCTTTGTAACCAAGCTTGTAATGAAGACGTATTATTATTATTACCATCTAGCTTGTAGATAGTATTGGTAATTGTATCAGATACGTAAATATTTCCCTGATTATCTGAGACAACATCATTAAGAAAAGCACTTCCGGGTGCATTGAAACGCTTTATTATTTTTCCATTGTCAACATCTATCTCGACTAGATCTGTGAGATCTGAAACATACAATCTACTGTTATTATTAGAAATAGCTATACCCTTTGGTGCATTTAATCCTGTTACCCAATTTAATTCAATTATGCTACCATTAGAAGGTGAAACCTTGGAAATGAATCCATTCTGATCTTTTAGAGTTGGTTTTCCATTTACATTAGAAACAAACAAGACATTTTGCTTAGGTGCAAAAGCTACAGATTCTGGGTTCTTCAAATCATTTGGTGTTTCCCATAATTTGTTAACCTTTGTATGCTCTGCTTGTTGTTGTGCTTGTGCTTGATTATTGATGTTATACAAATTAATGCTGATTCCACTGAATAATACTATTCCTGAT
>DATDLD010000009.1:0-21862 GCA_036519475.1 Candidatus Nitrosopolaris sp.
CATGCCTGGCAACATAACATTTAGCTCGAATTGACCGGCTTGTGCTGCCATCGCCACTGATACGTCGTTTCCTATTATGTTAAAGCAAATCATATTTAGGCACTCTGCTAGTGATGGATTAACCTTGCCTGGCATAATTGAAGATCCAGCATGAACAGCTGGAATTAGAATTTCTGCTAGACCTGCAAGTGGGCCTGATGCCATTAATCTAATATCATTTGCTATCTTTGTCAATTCTAGAGCAAGATTACGAAGGGCTGAAGAGCATCGTGCGACGTGATATCTACTCTGTAGAAAATGATATGTATTACTTGAAGGCTTCAAATCAAATCCGGAAATCTCTGACAAATGCTTCACTGCGATCTGTCTATATCCTTTGGGTGTATTGGCACCAGTACCTACCGCAGTTCCACCAAGACCTACAAATAGTAGATCTTCAGTTGTTTGAATTATTTCTTTTCTTGTTAATTCGAGTGAATAAGCGTATGAATCAAACTCGCTTTTCAAAGTAACCGTGAGAGCGTCCATCAAATGTGTTCTTCCAACTTTGTTGATGCCTTGGAACTCGGCAGATTTGTTATGGAGCGATTGAATAAGTTTCTCAAGAGATGTCAGTGTTTCCCTCAGATTAGTCATAATAGCTAGGTGCATAGCAGTTGGAAAGGTATCATTGCTTGATTGTGACATATTTACATGATCGTTAGGATTTATACTATCGTAGTCTCCTTTTTTCTTGCCAATAATCTCAAGTGCCCTGTTTGCGATTACTTCATTACAATTCATGTTAACTGCAGTTCCTGCGCCTGAGTTTATTGAATCTATTACGAATTGATCGAGAAACCCATTTTCTAGGATTTCATCTGATGCTTTTACAATTGCATCGGATATATTCTTCTCTAGTACCTCTAGTTCTTTATTTGCTAGTGCTGCGGACTTTTTTATCATGACATATGCTCTGATAAGATTTAGATGAGCTTTATGACCTGTGACTTTGTATAGTTCCTTTGCTCTAGTAGTAAAAGGACCGTAGTAAGCATCAGATGGAACCTCAACTTGACCTAGCGAATCCCTATCAATTCTAAATGAAGACATATGTTGTTCAAGCATACCTGAAAACTGTTAATAAGTTAATCTCCAATGATAGATAGGAAGTAATTTGCATAGCAAGATCTTCTGTTGTTCGTAGAATAATATTTGCTTAGCAATTTAGTCAGGCGCACTTCCCTGTTACATAAACAGCCAGTTCATCGTAGGCATAATCTAGGATTTCGATAGTATCAAGTACCATCAAAGCTTATTCAGGTCATAATTTTTTGGTCGAAATATATCATAAATTATTGTCTTAGGCACTTATGATCTAGTCTGAGGTCTAAGCTTAAATTCTTTAGAACACATAGCAAGAGACTATGATTGAGCATAATCGCAACATACTGGAGGAGATGAATGCTATTCAAGTTAAAGAACATGTAAACATGAAGACAATAGCAATTTTGGTTATAGGCTCTTGTGAAAATCATGGCGATCACCTACCATTTGGATCAGATTTTCTTGTTCCCTTCTATTTGGCAAAAAGGATTGCAAAAAAGTTAAAGAATGTAATAGTACTTCCCCCTGTTCCGTATGGACTTAGTATACATCATATTGATTACCAAATGACAATGAGCTTGAGCTCTGAAACAGTTGTTAGAGTCATCGAAGATCTTTTTACAAGTTTAATAAGAAATGGTATAAACAGGATAGTAATCATAAATGGCCACGATGGAAATATAGCTCCTTTGGAGCTGGCTGCACGAACTATCAAGGACAGGTATCCAGAAACAGTGATCGCCTGTCTTGAATCATGGTGGACCCTAATAGGACAGAAGACAAAAGGACTGTTTCAGGTTTGGGATGGGCTTGGCCATGCAGGAGAGGCAGAAACTTCTGCAGTGCTTGCTATCCGTTCTGATTTAGTCAATATGAAGAATGCTCCTGAACAAACCCTTCCGAAATTACCATCGGATATAAGGATATACTGGAAGTTCAATGAGCTGACCAACACAGGGTCAACTGGCGCTGCAAGAAAAGCTACCATAAAAAAGGGACGTAAGCTTCTAAGAATACTTGAGTCTATCGTCCTTTCCTTCGTAAACGAAATGGAAAAACATGATTGGAAATATGGCGTATCTGATATCAACGAAGAGTCGCACAAATAATGCCCATTTATCATCTTCCTCATCTGATCATATCACATGGTCATTATTTTCGCATCATTAAAGAGAAGGACTTGACAAATACTTAATAAAGAACTAAATGTTTGTTTGTTGAAGAAGGTGAGATTAGCATCTCTTTACTCAGGCGGAAAAGATAGCAACTTCTCTATATTTAGAGCGCTAAAAAGTGGTCATGAAATTTCATGTTTGGTAACCATCCACCCTAAGGCAGACGACAGTCTGTTCTTTCATTACCCGAACAGCTGGGTTACAAGGTATCTTGCAGAAGCTATGCACAAACCATATTATGGATTCAAAGTAGACAGCGTATCGAAGGATGCGGAGGTAGAGGCATTAGACAAAGCAATAAGCCATGTTAAGTCAATTTATGATATCCAAGGCATAGTACATGGCGGAATTACCAGTAGATTTCAAAACAATATATTCCAGAAAATTTGCTCAAAGCATAAGTTGGCAATGATAGCTCCCTTATGGCATATCCACCCATCTATCTATATGCATGAACTTATCGGTAATAAATTCCAAGTTAAGGTTGTAGGTGTATCTGCAATGGGTCTAGATAGGACTTGGCTGGGGATGTCTCTTGATAACGATCTCTTGGACAAATTGGAATACTTAAGTAAAAAATATAGTTTTAACCTTAGTTTTGAGGGAGGTGAGGCGGAAACACTTGTAACAGATTGTCCTATGTTCAGCAAGAAGTTAGATATAAAAAGTGCAAACATTCTTTGGGATGGACAGAGGGGAATATTTGAAATATTAGAAGTAGCATTAGTACCGAAGTAGATCTATGTTAGACAACTTGCGCACGGGTCTTCGAAGCGCTCTCAAAAAAATCGTAGGAGCATCAGACGTTAATGAAGAACTTGTAGAGGCGCTTTGTAAGGACGTCCAGAGAGCATTACTACAATCGGATGTCAACGTTAGACTGGTTTTGTCTATTACTAAAAACCTAAAGGATCGTGCACTAAACGAACAACCTCCCAAGGGTTTGTCAAGAAAGGATCACATAATCACCGTTCTGTATAGCGAGCTGGCTAGGCTCTTAGGTTACACAGGAGAAACGATCAAGACGATGGATAAATCACCGGACCGAGAAGAAAATGTTATTCCATTAATCCCCGGAAAACAAAACCTAATCCTAATGCTTGGCATTCAGGGTAGTGGCAAGACAACAGTCACTGCTAAACTTGCTCGTTGGTTAGCCAAACATGGTTACCACGCAGGAGTCATTGGTGCGGATACATGGCGACCCGGTGCACTAACCCAGTTGAAAATGAACTGCAACAAGATCAATATAGAAGTGTATGGTGAAGATGAAAATAAAGATGCTTTGGGGATCGTAAAAAATGGTTTAGAATTTTTTAAAACTCAAAACATTGATACCGTGATTATCGATACTGCAGGAAGACACAAGGAAGAAGCTGGCCTTTTAGAAGAAATGAATACAATGCACTCTATAGCCCAGCCTGATCTCGTTCTTCTCGTAATTGATGGAACTATTGGCCAACAGGCTTTCAGTCAAGCAAAAGCTTTTCATGACTCCGCTCCAGTAAGTGGCATAATCGTAACAAAGCTCGATGGTACTGCTAAAGGTGGCGGTGTACTCGCGGCATCTGCAGCTACTGGCGCCAAAGTTATGTTTATTGGCACAGGTGAACGCATAGATGACCTAGAACAATTTTCACCTACTAGGTTTGTAGGACGAATGCTTGGAATGGGAGACATCAAGGCCCTACTTGAAATGGCGAGAGGTCTTGAATTACAGGCTGATGAAAACCAAGCAAAACGACTTTTGAGTGGCAAGATGACCATCGAAGACTTTTATGCACAAATGGATAATGTGGGTAAAATGGGATTCAGAAATGTACTGGATAATCTGCCAGGATTGTCAGGAATGGTCAAAGAAGATCAAATCGATGCCTTACAAGCCAAGACTGAAAAATGGCGAGTAATTATTCAATCAATGACCAAGAAAGAAAAGGGTAACCCTGAGATCGTTAATGATTCAAGAAGAAAGCGAATAGCAAGGGGTGCGGGGATGACAGAGCACGACGTCAAGGATTTGATAAAACAGTATGGTAATTCTAAATCAATGATGAAACAGGCAAAAGGGAGACAAATGCAGGGAGTTTTAAGGAGATTTGGTATTGGCTAATGTTATCCCTGATCGATCAATTCAAAAATCCAAGAATCACTATAACTTGTGCAGCTATTGTTGCATCCGCCAAGGCGCATCTGTAGATAAAAAAATAAGTGGAATTACAGGAAATACTCACCACAAGTGCTTTATTTGTATAGATTTGATGATGCGACTGGATTCGATATTTGAAGAGATTCTTGCAAATGTAGATAATGGGTATGAGTTTGATACTTTCTTGATCGGGGCAACCCTGCCTAGGAAGCTCTATGAGAAAGAAGACCACATAAGGGCAAAATTTAAAATTCGTGGAAGAGAAAGTATAAAAAACCAGTTCACGCGAGAACTCAGAACTAGATTTCAAAGGATTACAAAAAAAAAAATTGATTACCTTTTCCCAGACATATTGATGAATGTTACCATTGGTAATGATAATCAAGCTATAACTGTAGAGGCTACTACAAAGCCGCTGATACTCGCCGGCAGGTATACTAAAAAATCTAGGGGAATATCACAAAAACAGACTAAGTGCGAAGGCTGCGAAGGTCTTGGTTGCGCTTTATGCGATTCTTCTGGGTTGTCAGGTCAAAGAAGTGTAGAAGATATAATCGCAAAGGAGTTAATGTCGATCACACAAGGCCACAAGCCTAAATTTTCATGGCTAGGAAGTGAGGACAAGGAGAGCCTTGTGCTTGGGAATGGTAGACCTTTTTTTGTTCAAATCTCAAATCCAAAAACTAGAAGCATTCCAAAGGACTTGAATTTTGGTTCTGATGGCGTTTCTGTAAATATCATGCGAATCTTACCACATCTGCCAGTATCTCAAATTCCGTTCATTGCCAAAACGCAAATTTTTGTTAAGTGCAAACTGGCGATTAAAAATGACAGTTTGATAAATCTAGGAGGTTTAAGAGGTAAATTTGTTGAATTCAAAAGTAAAACTAAGATGATTCAAAAGCAAATCTACTCGTCTGAGGTCCAGAGAATTAATGATAAGGAACTCATTCTTGATATCATAGCAGATGGTGGAATTAGAATCAAACAGTTCGTAGGCGGGCAAGAATATATGAGACCTAATATTTCAGAAATTGTAGGATCCGAATGCGAATGTACTGGATTTGATATCCTTGACATTCAAGTTCAGTAACCTTTTTCTTACAGCAGAGTGTTCTGAGGATGGTTAGATGATCTCTAGGAATCCTCTAAGAAAAGTAGAAGATGCACTAAACGCACGCAAAATCACCCAAGAGGTATTCCAGATTATATCAGATCGCTACCATATAGTTACTGAGGGAGTCAAACGGGTTGAAGCCGCTTCAGATGTGCGATATCCTTCTTATTATATTGAACCAAGCCTTGTTATATCCATTTCTGAACTCGAGTCCGCCCAGCTTGGTATTTTTTTTGCGAGAACGATGCCAACAGTAACTGAAGATAAACGACTTGAAATTGTAGTTCAAATTACCGCTCCATTGATAGCTTTTGGTTCAATAGGTACTATACATGCAATATTGGCTCACGAGTTCATCCATTACTTGGATCTAATAAGGAAGATAATGAAAATGGGTATCCTATCAGACGAGGTATATGACACTTTATTTGAAAGCAGTTATGCAGATTCAGAACGCTTGTTGAATCCAAGAGCAATATTTAGACCTGACCCCACGTTGGTTAATCATATCTCAAGAAGATTTGCCGATGGCTTTAGAGATCTTCGCTTGGAAAAAAAGGCAATTGATGAGTGGATGAACAAGGGTCTTCCTATTCTTCGCATGCCAATTAATACAAACGTTGTAAAATTACCTGTTGAATTAATGGCCATGCTAGAAGTTGATCCCATATTGAAAGAAAAAATTGGTAAATTTGAAAATACTAAATTGAGACTTAAAAAGTTCAAAAATTATGTCCAGTATTCCTCCTGACGACCTAAAAATTCTCGAAAATTGTGCCATCGATATTGCAAAAAAAAATAGGGTGTTAGGTGTCTGTATTTATGGATCAAAAGTAGCTGGTTATTCACGTCCAGACAGTGACTATGATATTATTATTGTGCTAGAAGACTATTCATATGGAGTGAAGTATGTTTATCGAAGTGAATCTAAGGTAAAAGTTTCTGCACTTGTAGTTGATCATAAATCTTTAGTACGGGATGCTAGACACGGCTTCCTCGGTGAGTTTGTAATCGGACGGTTATTGCACGTATATGAATCGATTTACAATCATGGGTTATTCCAAATGCTAGAAACTGTATATAAAAAAAGAATAATTCTAGAAGAGATTCAGGAGCTTGCCAAGACGACAAATATCTTGTGCACAGAAATCTCTTTTCCGCTAGAATTTGTTATGTTCTCAAAAATAAAACGTAGGAACGCATTATATCCGAACGCAAGTTACAGCTACTTCAAAATTTATGCCGGAGAAAATGCATCAAGGAATGTGCAGTTCGCTCTCAGAGGCTACAAACAAGCGCTCAAGGAGATACTAAATGATGACAAAGAGCTCTTTATTCTTAGACCTTCAGATAATTTACTACGGATTTCCGAAAAACGTGTCTTAATACGTGGAACCAGAAAGCTTGCCTCGGTAAGACTTGTGAAGAAATTGCACGAACTTAGCTCATATTTTATTCATGCATATGCAGGTAGAAAAATGTTCCATTATGTTTTGAAGGAAACAGAATCAAAAATCAAGCGTTATCGAACAGATCCTGTAAGGCTGCCAAGCTTTATGTCCTCCCCTATCCAATCATATTGTAAACTACCTGAAGGTATACTTATCTTCACTGCAAAGGAATGGTTGGATATGATTGCCCACTCGATTGGCTTTCAAAGATATATTGTCTCAGACAAACACAGACTAGGAAATTATTACAGCAGAACTTTTTCGTATACATTAACTGATATTGACCGTAATGAGAAAAAGATCATCGTTGTAAAGGAATTTACAAAATCCAAGGGAATAAAGTGGGCAGCTTTGAGCCTTTGGACTTCGCCTGTTAAAACCTTCAAAGTGGACCCACTTTTTAGACTTGGTACTGAATATAAGGCGTTAAGGTATCTACGTTCACTAGGAATTAATACTCCGACTATTAAGTCAGTAGTTTTAGGAAAGAACCTGTTAGTTACTGAATATATCGAAGGTAAAACACTTGCTGACGTCATTAGAAAAATGTTAAATGAAAATAGACTCGACGGGCTGAATTGGATTAAATTTGCAGCAGAGCTTATTGCAAAGATTCATGCTGACAAGTCAACTCTTGGAAACTCAAAGCCAAAAAACGTTATTGTGAATAAAGACTTCCTGTGCTTTACAGATGTAGAGCAATTTGGATTCAAATCCGGTGACATAGTTTGGGATATAGTTCAGTTCATATGTTGGGGATTAAAGGGAACAGGTAATACGCATGTGGCATCGCAGATAATAACAGAATTTTTAGCGAGCTACTCAAACGACACTACCATCGAACATATAAAGAAACTTGCAAAATCAAGGCGATATATTGAGTCATTTTATCCTGTACTTAGCCCTCAAGTAGCGCGTATTCTAAAGAATGAAATAAAAAATTTCGCAGTTCAAGCCTAAGATTTCTTATTAGCTTTCTTTGAAAGGTCTTTATGTTTAAATTCGGTGTATCCGCATTTTCCACATGTATATCTGTCTTTATGTTCAGCCATAAATACACCTCGGCCACATCGTGGACAATCGCGTTTAATTCTTGAAACCTTATTATCTTCAACTTTATAAAATTTGTATACGGCAACTTCACCCTTTGCCTTTTTCTTATCTGCCACTCTACTTCCCTCTATTTGTCTTGCCCTTTGATTTGGCCGCAGCAGCCTGCTTAGCTTTTAACCTCGCTGTCTTCTCCTCATTAATCAATTTTTTTCTTTCTTCTTTGGGCATAGTTCTTAATATCATATAGCGTGGCAATTGTTTCTTTGCTTCCTCTTCGTTACGATATATGTAAAAAGTCCCGTGCAGATCAGTTTTTCCAGTTTCACCAGACATTCTAACAGGTATGACAGCCTTCTTATCGATATTGAATTGTTTTGCAAGCATTTCTGAGGCATCAATTCTCTTAACTCTGCCTGCAGCATTTTTGAAAGTTACCTTAACCTCGCGTCGATTCAATAACGAGTTATTTCTGTCCTCCAATGTGATAAATTCTGACATCAAGCATGAAAATCATATTTGTACTCATATAAATATCTGCATATGCAAAGACCAGCTTCAAGAATCAATTTTTTAAAAATCAGCATTCTTTAATGCGGGTCAGGTGGGCTTCGATCCCACGACCACTGGCTTCGGAGGCTTATGCTTCACAATATCAGCACCCTTTCCTAACTGGGCGACAGACCCTGCATTCTTGTAACGTTATGAATATTTAATAGTAAGGAAGAAAAAATCTGCTTCGGTCACCCTAGATAAATAAATGGTTTTAAGAAGAGAAATGATGTAAAAACAGCAATATTTTATGTTATTTCGTATATTAGTTGTTTCAATTTAATAATAACCCTCCAAAACTTATATATCCTATGATACTAGTGTAACTTTATGTATGCCAAGATATGTGAATTGGAAATTCTGTCTACTTTTATAACTGATGTAAGTGTAGGTGACATGCTTGCAGTAGAAGCGTTGGTTGCAAATCCTCTCGATTGGCATCACTTTTACGAGAGGATATCCACAATAAGTAAAGGTGATAAAACCGACTTCACAATAGTCACTGATCAAGGTGAACGGATCGTTGGCTCAGGTGATGTCAATGATGTGGAAAAATGGAGTAATAATGGTAAGTTCGGATTTAAGATTAAGATAAAAATTAGGAGACAGAAATCATTGGGTGATAGACGTCTTCGAAAGCGGGATACGGGAGAACAGAAGGTGTTGAATAAAATTAGATAGTCAGTATTAACTTTGAATACAACGGAGAATGCGATCCGAGCTACGTAAACGATGAAATCAGTAACAATGCTGACTGAGCTAAGGGAATTAGCAAGATATTTGAATTCAAGCGGTCATAATATTTATATCGACTAATTTATTTTCGCTAGTGAGCATTGTGGCACCCATTAAAGTATTTGCAATTGATATTGACGGTACTGTAACAGAAAATGGTGGGGGTATATTATACCTTCCCGCTATCTCGATGTTACGATATCTCGAAAGACTGGGTTACCATGTAATATATGTCACCGGAAGATCATCTATTGAGGCATATATTCTCGCAGTCTTTGCTGGAACAACTAAGATTGCGATAGGAGAAAATGGTGGAGTTATCACCATATCACCTCAGGAGCACATACTTTTAGCGAACAAGAAGAATTGTTTGCAAGGCTATGAAATATTAAAGAAAAATATTGAAGGGGTAAACATGAAACCTGTTTTTAATAGACTAACTGAGGTTGTATTATCGAGGACATTTGATTTAAAACAAGGACAAAAGATTCTAGAGGAAAATAATATAGATGTGAGCCTTAATGACAGCAAATATGCATATCATATCAATGAAAAAGGAATAGACAAAGCAACAGGTTTGAAAGAGGTTTTAAGGAGACTGAAAATGGAGCCAGAACAAACTGTTGCAATAGGCGATAGTGAAACTGATATTCCGATATTCAATGTTTGTGGTCATAGCATCGCGCTAGGTCATGCAGAGCGTCATGTAAAACAAAAGGCAAAACATGTAGTTATGGGAAAAGAAGGTGAGGGACTAGTAGAAGCCATTGAATTTATCGCATTCAAATATCTTGGAAAAGGTATAAGCAATGACATTTCGCTTTCTAATCGATGAAGTTCGGGAGGTAGTATCTATTGGCCTAGAAAAAATGGGTCATGTAGAACAAGAATTTGATGTTTTGGAGTCCCCAAGGAAGGAGTTTGGAGACCTTACGTGTAACGTAGCGTTTAAAATAAGTAAGAAAATCAAAGCTGCGCCCTATGCAATAGCCGAGGGCTTTACAGAAAAATATCTAAAACCATATCTTGATCAAAAGAAAAAAAATGGTATACCTTCCCTTATTCTGTCAATCGAGCCGCATCCTGCAGGGTATATCAATTTTCAGTCGAATTTTCTAACTCTGGCATCACTGACTCTCAAGGAGGTTCTCGAGAAAAATCTAGCCTATGGTTTTAATGATTATGGACATGGAAGTAGAATAACAATAGAACATACAAGTGTAAATCCAAATAAGGCCTTGCACGTTGGTCATTTGCGTAATATTGTTCTTGGTGATACCATATACAGAATCCTCCAAGCAACCAACCATAAGGTACTAGTTTTGAATTATATAGACAACCTTGGTCTGCAAGTTGCAGATCTCGTTGTTGGATTTATGTTTTTGAAATTCCCTCTTGAATCTCCAGATAAATTCACCAAATTTGACCATTATTGTGGGGATGAAGTCTATGTAAAAACAAATGAAGTTTATCAGAACGATCCTTCTTTGGAAAAAGAAAGAAGGGCAGTACTGAGAGAGATTGAAGAGGGAAGTTCGCATATAGCAGAATTTGCATCAAAAATAACGACACGAGTTCTAACTGAACAATTGAATACCTGCTGGAGAATGAAATGCCGATACGACCTGTTAAACTTCGAGTCACATATCGTTCTTTCCAATTTGTGGAACAGGGTTTTCGAAATACTAAAAGAGAAAGAAATCGTCACTCTCGAAACTCAAGGCAAAAACAAAGGCTGTTGGGTAATAAAGCAGGTGAACGGAGAGTCCAAGGTACTGGTCCGAAGCGACGATACTTTAACATATATCGCTAAAGATATCCCATACGCAGCCTGGAAATTGGGAATTGTTAGAGATCCCTTTTATTATTACAAGTTTGCTGTACAATGGGACGATTCTATTCTTTGGGCTACAACCCTCACACCAAGTAATAATAGCCATGATCGACATCCAATATTTAATTCTGCAGATAAGGTCATTACTGTAATCGATTCTCGCCAGGCAAGACTGCAAACTATAATTTCACAAGTATTGTCACAAATGGAAGATAAAAGTCATCGATATTACCACCTTGGTTATGAGACGGTGACTCTAAGTTCTAGAACAGCAAAAATGTTAGGTTTGGATATTGGTGACAAACAGTCAACACATATGTCAGGAAGAAAAGGTCATTATGTAAACGCAGATTACGTTTTAGACAAACTTCATGGAAAAGCCTATGAGGAAGTAAGGCAGAGAAATTGCTCTTTATCCGAGGATTTATTGAATCAAATTTCTGAAGAAATTGCTATATGTGCAATCAGATATAATCTAATTAAATATGATCTCGACAAGATCATAACTTTTGATATCCTAGAATCTCTGAGCCTTGAAGGCGATACCGGCCCATATTTGCAATATGCATTTGCTCGTGCACAACGGATTCTGGAAAAGTCAGAAAAGCCAGAACAGGAATACTTAGAAACCAACGTCGGGCTACTGACTACTGACTTAGAATTTAAGCTGCTAAAAGAAATCTCAAAATTCGATCTAGTTGTGGAAGAGTCTGCAAGAACCATTAGTCCCAAATTGGTGGCTAGATATGCTCACCGTCTTGCGACTGCATTTAATTTATTTTACGAACGAATACCAGTTTTGAGGGAACCAAACAAGGAGGTTGTGATCGCTAGGCTTACCTTAGTCAAAGCATTTACTATAACGTTGAAGAACGCCCTAGATGTACTTGGCATAAAAGCGATAGAAAGAATGTAGACATGTACGTGATAGAAGGGACTATAGAGAGTCATGCATAGTCCCATGCTTTAGGTATGTACTATCAATTATACCTGTTCATTCTATAACAGAGCATATTGTGATATGATATGGTTTCATTCAAGGAGTTATAGATAGTTCAGTTTAAAAGTGCTAATATCTTTATACTCATAAAGGTATTCTAAAGGATTAATTTACTAGAATCTGAACTAAACTGAATTAAAGCCATATAGTCATTCTATTTAGCATAACAAAGATGGACCCAGCTATTATGATTAGCATTGTCTTGAGTTTGAATTATCGGGCATACATTTTAGAACTCTCAGATCGGGGCCTACTCTAGCCGTTCTACCGCCAAATAAATCACAGTTCAAATGAGATAAGATCTTCCGTTTATACAATATTTGAAGATCAATAACATTGGGTAATGCTTTAAATTTAGATTGATAAGAAGCTAGAGAGAATTGAATCGGTGGTGGGGTGGCAGAGCGGCCATGCGTTCGCCTGCAGAAACTCCAGCAGGGAGCGAATTTATAAGGGTTCGAATCCCTTCCCCACCTGTTCTAGCTAGCAGTTTAGTTTGAGCCAATATGATCGCCTATTCTAAGTCTGAATCGTTAGTGTATAGATTCAGCAGCATATCCTTCCGATGCTTTACCAACAACAATCGTAATAATAATATCCACGAAACCAAATAATTAATAACGCCAGTTCTAACACTGTATTAGAATCTACAGTCATTTTTGATTTTTTCTGTCATTGGATAGCGATGATAAATTATATACTATGGAACGAAGTAAATATCGAAATCTACTACAGCCTAGGAAGGTAAAAAGTCGCCATACATATTGAAAAGGTTTATGCCTATCGATATAGGCGACTATAACTATCGCTTTGTCCAATAAAATCTCTTTAGACCCAAAACTAGTACAAGATCTCGTTGTTCCTCGGATTGCAACTTCTAAAAAAGGTGATAATGGTATAGTACTAGTTGTTGGAGGAAACCGAATATATCATGGTGCGCCCCTTCTAGCCTCACTAGCTGCACTAAGATCTGGTACTGATCTTGTGTACACAGCAGTTCCCCGGTCTAATATTGTCGCCACTAGATCTTTTTCTCCAAATATTATAGCTCTGCCTCTACCTGACGACAAATTAACAGTTGGCTCCTCCAACAGACTTTTAGCGGTAATTCCGAAGAGACCTGATAGTGCTGCGATAGGGATGGGCATGACAATAGCAAAACCTGCAGCATTGTTGACAATAATTAAAGGTCTATTAGCTCGCAACTCAAAACTTGTCTTGGATGCTTCTGCCCTAATTCCAAGTATGCTTGATGAAATTTCGGGGACTGAAACAATTATCACTCCCCATATTGGCGAATACAAACGAATTTTTGGAGAGAATTTACCTGACTCAGAGGTAGAACGAATTTCAAATATACAGAAATGTGCCAAGCAATATCGTATTGTAATATTATTAAAAGGATGGATCGATATAATTTCTGATGGAGAACGAGTTGGGATAAATAGAACGCACAACTGTGCTATGACAGTAGGTGGAACAGGCGACATATTAACTGGAATAGTAGCTGGATTGCTTACTAAAGTGAAACCTTTTGAGGCTTCGCTTTTGGGATCTTACTTTAATGGAGTTGCTGGTAACTTGGCCTATAAACGTATAGGACTACATTTGGCCGCGACTGACTTATTAGAGGACTTACCCACAGCTATGAAGCCTTTTGATAAAATCAAGGAATAGGATGTAAAAGCTTTAAATGAATCACTTCTCCGACTGAACCATCCTTAGAATTTTGCATTATTTTTGATTCAATGCCGATGTGTTTTAAACATAAAAAGAGCAAGTACGCCCAAGGCAAAACAGGTCTGCTACTGCTAACGATTGGTTGGATGCTAACTATATTATAGTTTTTGTCATGTTTCAAGCTGCCGCAATGCCTAATCCTTAAGGCACAATCGATAACCGTAAGGATTTCATCCACATTTGCCTTGGATATTTTTATACCTGACTTTTCGATCTCTTCCATTAATACAGCGGCATATTCACTGTTTGGATTCAGCGCACTTTCTAGCAAAGTAGTTGACAAAAACGCATTTTCAATGATTTTATTTAATTTGATAGCTTTGAAAGTAACATTTGGATTGGTATTTGTCAAATATTTAACTTCCATTGCATTGGTCCATTCTTGTTGAAAATTATTGATATTTAATGATCCGAAAATATCCATGGAACTAAAGACTGCTGCTTTGCCGTTATTACTATCAATTGATATCATGATATTGGAATCGATAATTATTATATTTGAGCTAACGTCTCCAATTCTAATGTCAATGTCCTCAGGTAGTGAGAAAAGATTTTCATTCTCGATACATTGGTTTGCTAATACTAGTTTGATCTTAACACCATTTGTAATTGCTTTTATTAGAGATATATGGCATTGAGAAAATAATCTCATGCCCCAGGGATCTAGAATAGCATTTATTGAAGATCGTGAAGCCGCAATTACATTTACAACTTTTTCTAAAGCTGAATTAGGGTCAAGCACAAGATATCTTTTTTCTTCGGATCCTTTAGGTCTTCGTCCTCCCTCATCGTTTATTCGTTGTAATTTGTCAATGATCTTTTTCATGTTTTTTAACCTTCGCTCATAAAGCTTGACAATTTCGTTAAATGCCTCTTTCGGAGAAGTCGCATTACAAATTAGCGGCTTTTGCTGTGATATTGTTGATAATCTCTTCTTTTCCAATTTCTTTAATGTTGGATATACCTTTGTACGTGGCAAATTTGCATAATAAGCTATCTCGCTTGCGGCAAGGGACCCTCTACGTATCAGGGTAAGATACGCTCCGGCCTCATATTTTGAGAGGCCGAGCTCTTCTAAATTTCCTACAAGGTCAGTATTATCGTATATTCTATACATCCCCAATGTCCATCCCTGACCTTAAATTAGGTGGTAAGGATGATAGTCAAATAGATTGAATCAAATTTCAAAAAAATACTTAGCTGTTACCATGAAACGATGTTACTTTAGTTACAAAATAATCCATCACATTGCTAGTATTAACACGAAGCATATTCTAAACTAGGAATAAATATGCAGATTAAATCAAAATGGCTAAAGTCAGAATCCTCTATTGAAGGTCAACCTCCATTTAACAAGTCCCTCAGATATCGTGTTCCATTAAAGCCCAGAATCGATGCGCTCTTGTTCAGAATAGGGTTAGAGATTAACAAACTTGCAGAGATTATAAAGGACCTAAAATTCAAGGATAACGAAATATTCCAAAAGATCATCTTTTCTGTAACTGAGAGAAATTTTCAATATCATGCAGTGCTTTCATCAGAGCTGAGATACGCGAGGAGAATGAACAAAGTTGTGTATATGTCAAAAATAATTCTTGAAGACCTTGAAACAAAATTGCTTGGTGTACCAGACATAGATTATCTTGTACCCCTATTGAGCACTAGAGTGACTGTTGTAAGGAACATTCGATCTTGTCTAATACCATATATACCCGAAATAGAAGAAGAACTAGGACTGATCACGGAACTATTGGGAGCGATTCTAATAGACGCGTCTCAAGTTGGAAGTCATATCATAAACTTTGATAAAGCAAATTCTGAAGCTTTGAGTATAATAAACGATGCTTCGATAGAATCAGAACAAATGATAAAAAAAGAATTTCCTGTTTTACCTGAGCTGCAGAATACTTTAGAAAAGTCCTAACAATGTGAATATACGGATGACTTCGAATTCTTTTAGAGTAAATAGGATATTCTATCTACAATATATGCGACAATCGTAAGGTACTCGATTAAGTATGTATCGGATACATATACTAGTACTAGATCACAAGTGTTATACTGTCACATTGGAATTGAAGCTAGTACTTAGTAGGACGTGAAATATTGGTGCAATTTATTTAGTTTTTTACGCAATATAGATTTACACCATAGTAATTCAAATCCTAATTCTTTTTTATTCAAACGGTCATTATAATGAGTTTAGCCCCCCAAGAATTAGAAAATAACGCTAGTAAGTATGCTGCTGAGGCAATAAGATTAGATTCTCAGGGATCACGTGGTATGGCTGTCCAATCATACCAACGTGCAATAGAAGCTCTTGTCAAGCTAGTCCAAATCTACCCCGAATACAAATTAAACAAGATATATATGGAAAGAGCAAATGCATACCAAAACCGGATTAAGGCATTACAAATGTCACACGGTCTTGAGCAAGAAAGACCAGACGATATAAATCATAATCCCAGAAAACCTCAAATGGGTCAAACAAATGTCTGTTCTAGCCACTCTGCTAAAGCTCATGAACAGATGAGAAGCGGTCCTCATAATGACGCCATAGAAACCTCTAAAACAGAGTTCGACGATATTGTAATGAAGGTAAAGCCGAATGTTTCGTGGCAGGAAGTTATAGGGCTGGAGGATGCAAAGCGTGCAATTCGGGAGTCTATTGTATATCCATCAAAGAGAGCAGACTTATTTCCGCTCGGATGGCCTAGGGGTATACTGTTATTTGGTCCACCAGGGTGCGGGAAGACTCTACTTGCTGCAGCCGCAGCCGCAGAAATAGATGGTTACTTCATAAATGTCGATGCTGCTTCTATGATGAGCAAATGGTTGGGTGAAGCAGAAAAGAATGTATCAAAGCTATTTGTTATGGCACGTAAGCTAAATGAAAACGAGAATATTCCTGTATTGCTCTTTATTGATGAGATCGATTCCCTTATAGGGACTAGGAATAGTGAAGTGGGCGGGGAAATTAGGGTAAAAAACCAATTTCTGACAGAAATGGATGGCATCAACGGAAAATCTAAGGAAATACTACTATATGTCATAGGTGCGACTAATAAGCCATGGAGTTTGGAGGCAGGCTTTCTAAGAAGGTTCCAGAAGCGAATCTATGTTACATTACCAGATCACCATTCAAGAACTAATTTATTTAATCAATATACAATGCCATTGCACAAAGACCGCTCACTTAAAGCCGAAGAGCTTTCGAAGCTGGTTGAGGGATACAGTGCGAGCGATATCAAAGACATATGTCAATCAGCTCAACTCAGGGTCGTCAACGAATTGTTTGAAAGTGGAAAGGCGATGGAAACACAAGCGAATCCTAGGTCCATTACAATGACTGATTTCAAAGAAATATTCAAGATAAGAAAGCCAAGTGTGAGTATCGAAATGATTAGAGCATATACTAGATGGAGTGAACAGTTTAAGGCTCTCTGATATGATAGCTGGATTTATGTGTAGGGCTAAGATTTCAGCTAACATACGGTTATGATGAGTTAAGCTTTTGGGACTAGATCCTATTCTTTTAATAGAATGATCTAACGCTGACCAATATTATATAATAATACTAGATCTCTGCTCAGATATCTCAAGTGCCAGCGAACTACGTATAAGTACAATATCTTGAAGATTAGTAATCATCGATATGTGACTTTTTAGCATATTACTCGGTCGACGTTATCGATACATTGTAACAGTAAATCACGGCTTCTTTTCATTATCCATACAGGAAATTCATCTAGTGTAAAAACGTATTGTTGCTGAAAGCTAGGTGGAATGAATCCTCCATAGGTAAATACCTGGACAACAATGTATCTTTCATTGACTGTTGCAACTTCTTCTTCCGCAGCGTATCCAGCTTCTTCAATTGTGTTTCGGTAGAGGATGATGGGGCGAGAGATCTTACTAGCAATAATAGAAGCCTTACTAAGTTTGTATCTAAACCGCTCGATTAGCCAATCATCTAGAGTTATTTGCTTTTCATCAAGAGTTATGTGCTTTCCAGTCAAAGCTGGATAGATCTTAAGAGGGTATTTATTTATGACAATATGATAACTTTTATTGACTAGGCAGATAGATAACTTTGGTGGGCAATTATTATCTTCTCTTTCGTTTCTTTGCCTCGTTCCTATCAATATATGGATAACGGTGTGAACACAAGCTCGGTATCCATAAATAGACATATACTTATAATTAATATCTGTTATATATCAATAAAATAATACTAATATTGTTGTAGAATAATTAGCTTACTCTACTGAAATAATTAATTTTCTACCTTCGAAATCTATGACTTTGTAACTCCTATTCTCATTTTCAGACTCTTTTGCTAAGATGATGGAATTTACTCTAACAAGACGTGCTAGTTCGCTTCTGAATGATGATAAAATAGCAATCTCCTCATCTTCTAGATTTGCTATGAATGCTGTTGAAAGAATATCTGTAGGATTATAGCCACGCTCCTTTCGCAATTGCTGTAGATTTCTTGCCAAATCTCGTAAGAGTCCCTTGGCAATAAGCGATTTATCACGATGAGTGGCTATAATAACTATTACATTATTTTTCTCTGCTAAAGCATACCCCTCAGACGCATCATAAGAAAACTCGAGATCAGTTGGGGTCAGCTCAAGGTATCCGCCTTCATATGATAGACCATACCTGCCTAAGGATTGCAACGTTTTCAACAATTCTAATTTATCAACTTTTTCAAAGGAAGATATCAAGTTATTGATTTTGGCCTTAACCTTGGGAATTAGATTTTTTGTTACTAAGGAAACTTTGAAAGTGATTGGCATATTATTAAGCAAGAGGCTTGAAATTTTTTCTATGTTTGTTTTATCATCTATCTTCACGATCGTAAACCTCTCAACGTTGAGTTGGGTTTTTAAAATCTCTGAAATAGATTGTTCATTAACGTTGACTGGGTCAGATGAGCAAATCGAGGCTTGTCTTAGGGGCCATCGCCTTTTTACTTGGCCTTTCATCCTAGCAGCATTTGCTACTGATATTATGTCTTTCAGTTTATTGAAAGTGCTCTCGATCTCGATATTGACAAAGAAGCTATCATGCTTTGGCCAGTATTCCAGCATAATACTCTTTTTTTTCCCTACGCATGTTAAATAGAGGTATTCAGTAATAAATGGCGATATCGGATGAAGTAGTATGTTTAACTGCTTTAGCACAGAGCATAGTACTGAATAAATTGTTAGTCGTCGGTTTAAGGTTTCTAAACTATCATCCCAAATATCGTTTCTGATAAGGGGTATGTACATTTGACTTATATGATTAATAATAAATTCTTCAATTGCTTTTGCTGCTTCATGGAATTTACATCGTTCCAATCTAAGTGTGACATCTGAAATTAACTGCTGAAATTTAGACAATATCCATATCTCTGTCAATCCCAAAAGTTTATTTTCCAGTACCCATCTAATGTCGTTTCTTTCAAGTTCAAACTTATCTACTGTGCTATTCTGTTTGAAGAAAATGTGTAGATAATACAGTGTACTCATTATTTGATAAGGCCTACCTACCATTTCACGTAGGCTAAAGTTCAAGGATTCAACCGGAGATGCCTTCCAGACAAAATAAAACCGTACTAAGTCTACTGAATTCTCTGCTAACAAAGTATATGCATCTATAACATTGCCCTTACTTTTACTCATTTTATTGCCTTTTTCGTCAAGAATATGACCTTGAAAAAGAAATGACTTGAATGGCGCAGTAGGGCTTTGATTCATAATTATATTCTCCATTAATAACGTGTAAGCCCAACCTCTTGTTTGATCTACTCCCTCAGTAAGAAAGACTGCTGGAATCAAAGTTTTATACTCCGTATCATTAAGAGATGCATAAGGCGCGGCGCCGCTGTTGTGCCATGTGTCTAGAACAAATGGTTCCCTTGACATGGTCTCTCCACATTTTTTGCATCTAATTAAAACTCTGTCAATTTGTGGTCGATGCAATTCGAACCACGGACCATCGGGCAGATTAGCGGCTTTCTTTATGATTTCATCCCTTGAAAAGGCCGGCTCCTTGTGCTGACATTTGGCGCAAGTCCAAATTGGAAGTGGTGTGCCCCAGATTCGTTCTCTGGTAATACACCATGGAACTTTTTCTTTGATGATTTCTAAGAATCTGTTTTTTGGTGGATCAAAAAAATAATCTACTTTTGCTGCTGCCTCTTCTGGTTTGTTACCAAGCTTTTCTATAATATAAAAATACTCTCTCCTTGCTAGCCACACTAGTTTATGATGCGAACGCCAGCATGTAGGATACTGATGCTTTATTGTACTAATTTTAATCGCAGCACCCGCTTCTTTCATGGCTTCAATCACTTTAGAGTCGGCATCTCTAACAAAAGTATCTTTGAAAAATCCAGCTTTCTCTGTGAAAACTGCTCGGTCATCAATAGGTAAAAAAATTGGTAGCTTTCTTTTCTCTGCAATTTCGAAATCTTCCTGTCCATTTGCTGGCGATAAATGCACTATTCCGCTTCCGGTTGTAATATCTACGAATTGCTCTGCTACAACCAAGTGAATGACACCAATCTTCGCCAGATCATTTAATCCAGAAATCAGATGCAGCAATGGATGAATGTAGTGCCTCCCATCTAGGTCTTTTCCTTGAAGAGTTCGGTCAACTTCGTATTCCCCAACCCGAAGCTCCTTCATTAACTCAAGCAAGCGATTCTCACCAATGATCCATTTTTCATTATCTACACTCACATAGACATAGTTCGCATCTGGATTGACAGCGACCATTTCATCTGTAACAATCGTGAATGGCATTGTAGTCCATACTATCAAAAAAGCATTCTCGTCAGAGAGCTTGACCTTATAGTAAAAAGAAGGATCATCAACATTTTCATATCCTTGATTAACTTCAGCATTGCTAAGTGAGGTCTGGCACGATGGACAATAAGCAACCACTCTAAACCATTCCTTTAGAATGCCGTTTTCCCAAGCCTTCCTTAAATATTGCCATTCTCGTTCGATATACTCATCGCGATAAGTCCAGTATGCTTCTTCGTAATTGAATGACATGGCAAGCAATTTATCAGTACTTACCCACTTCTCGTTGTAAATTTTGATTATTTTCTTACACGCTTCGACAATTTTTTCTATACCAACTTTGTTGATGTTCTCTGTCTTATTACCCACCAGCCCTAATTCTCTTTCAGCCTGTAGCTCTACAGGTAGACCTTGTGTATCCCAACCAGCTCTGAAGATCACTTTCTTTTTCTGAATAGTGTTTAGCCTGTACCACATATCCTTTATTATTCGTCCTCTTAAATGTCCAACATGTGGTTCGCCATTCAATGTAGGAGGACCGTCAATATAACCTAACAAAATATTATTATTAAATAGGAATTCTTTTTCCAAATACTCTTTCAAATCTATATCATTCAGATAACAACGAATTTCATTCTCGATAGATTTGGCATTAAATTTCCCTTGAAGTTCCATTAATACGATGCCAATCCATAGCCCTGTGTTTATATTTTTGGTTATAATGCCCAATAAGATTATATCTTATTGCAAATTCTGGTACTCTGATAGAACGATGGTACTCACACATTTATTGAAGCCAGGAAGAGACCCTCCAGATGAAGTTAATGTTGTTATAGAAATTCCTAAAGGCAGTAGCATAAAATATGAAATAGATGCTGAAAGTGGGGCTGTTTTTGTAGATCGGAAATTGTTTACTTCAATGGTATATCCTTATAATTACGGATTTATCCCGCAGACCAAAGAGGGCGATGGAGATCCCGTAGATGTACTCGTTCTAGGAAATGATCCTGTTATTCCTCTATCAGTAATCCGGGCTCGACCAATTGGTGTTTTACTTACCGAAGATGAGGAAGGCCAAGATTCTAAAATTATTGCGGTACCTCTTGCGAGAATCGATCCAAGCTATTCAGCAATTACAGATACTCATAGTATTCCAGAATATACACAGTCACA
>DATDLD010000010.1:0-13326 GCA_036519475.1 Candidatus Nitrosopolaris sp.
CCAGACGTGCTAGATAAATTTCAATCGAAGACCTATTTGCGATATGCAACAAATATTTCGACTAGGTGGCTACGAAAATCCTCTACAAAGGATCTGAATTTGCTAATTGGCACAATAGGGATTCGATCAATGAATTGAACCTCAATAGAATGAAGTGTTACTATTATAGGTATACCAAATGATAGATCACTGGACCTTCTAACCAACAACTCGGTTCTCTCGGCTTGTCTCCTAGCAAAGGCAGCGATCGACGTCAAGTTATTTCGTCTCCAATGTTTGCAATCTACCGCAATGGCGATATTTGTATTGACTCCTATGACATCGATTTGAGTACGTGGATTTGTAAACCTGACATCTTTCCAAACATTGAATCCTAGTGCATAAAATACTTCAGAAGTCAATAACTCAAAATCTTTCCAAGTTATCATTCTGGATACACTTTCTATGTCACATCCCAGCTTCAGAGCTAATATTGCAGTTTTGATCCTATCTGACTCACAAAATGTTATCCGAGATCTTGAGTGGGTTCCTATTCCATTTGTCACTAGATAATCTAATACGTCCCATACCAGAGTTTTATTAATAATTCCTGTTTTTTGGCTAAATTCACAAGGGGAAACACTTTTAGTCATACCAACTAAGGCCTTTAACAATAGCTCTGGATGCACGGTTTTCAGTATATTTCACTATTATTTGAGCTTAGTTTAGTCATCCAATAATTCTAATAAGTAGTATGTAATTTTCGTTTATGGAATCTGTATGGCACTCTAGTAAAACATTTTCATTTACAAGGCCGGAAAGATCAGATTGTAAGGTAACGAAGCGCAGAAGATTTATTCAATAACGACATTACGGACTAACAATTCCTGACATATCTTTTGCGAATAACATATTGTTCAAAGTGACCTGAAACCTTGTTCCGTCACGTTCTACTACGATCTCGATTTCATCCAGCGAGTCTGACACACTTGCGCCTTCTATTTTTTTTAAGATGACGTGAATAGACTCGTGCGAAATCAATGCCTCCATAAATGGTTCTATATAGGCAAAGTCCATTAGTTTTGACTTTGCATGGTCTTTGGATTGGATGATTAGCATAGTGTCGTTGTGATAGGTAAAATACGGCGGAGCATCATCTATAGCACAGGCTAACGCGAAATCATTTATCGACATCTAATAATGTTCATCAATGAAAGATCATTAATATAAGATATACTCCCTGACTGACTGGACGGCGTCAATTATCGATTTTGTTTAAAGGCTATATTGCTATACAGTAAATTCAGTCTATTCTCATTCCTGTAAACGCAAGACCTTTAAATTTGGTTTTTGAGTAGTTATTTTCTCAATAACTTCCAAGATAAAATGGTCCTCGACAATCAAAACTTCTTCAAAACCATTCTCGATTAGAAATCGATTTAATGAATCGATAAAAGTAGGATAGTCCTTAGCTTGAGAATTCGTCAAAGTTTTTCTGGGGATCAAGTTGTGAGCCGCTGGAAATATATCAGATATTTCTACAGGGATAATCCCTAAGAAGGGGCTATAGGTACAGATCTGTGCATCAGGAAATTTTTTCGTAAGATTAACAAAGGTAGTAGAAGAATAAAAGGGATGAATGTCTAGTTCGGGGTAGAGTACTAACCTCTTTCTCTTGTATTTTGGTGATCTAAAATTTGAAACCATCCTTCTAAAGCGTTTAGCTTCAGGTCTATACTGATCTAATGGATCGAACATAAAAAGTGCCTTCCCTTTAAATAATGGTGTTCCATACTCTAGGAATTCAAAGTTCTTCAAAAGCTCTAGGGCCTCCATCACTTTCGGATGGGCATGGGCCTTCTGCATAACGTACTCCCACAATCTGCCGTCTACTATTGTTTGTTTTACTATGGATACTTCTGCTTGCAGCATATACAAATTGTGATTTGCTACTTCTGCTGTTCTCTTCTCTTTATCCAGGTCCAACAATTCTTTCACTGTATATGATAAACAAGTCGGGCATTGACAAGGAAAATATGATAGGTCCCGCAGCCTGCTAGTTCCATTTGCATGTATGTACCGGTCCTCTTTAGCATAGAGTACATACGATGCAGAATCGAACATATCACATCCTAATGCAACGATCAATGGAATTGTGAGGGGATGTCCAGCGCCAAAAAGATGAATTGGTTTTGTTGGTATAGCACGTTTGGTAGCGGCTATCATCTGCGCTAATAGAGCAAATTCGTATGCTTCCATCAACTCGACTGGGCTGCCCAACGCCATAATTTTGAATCCCAGAGTATCAAGGGACTCGGCACAATATTTTACGAGACCTGAATGTTCTGCGCCTTGAATTGGTCCGACCCAAATAGTGTCAACGCAATTATCATCGACTTGGCTTTCAATTTTTTCTTCTCCTGCTTCATGTATTGTGTCAAGCGTTTCCCTAGCATTATTCAGAGTGTGTTGTACATATTCCTTTGCCAATTCGTAACTTAGCCCGTAACCTGTGGGTTTGTCAAGTGGTACAGCAATGTCGCTACTGATATCTTTTTGAAATGCTGCCATCGTTTGAGGATTTACTTCAACTGATCCATATCTCAAAACCTGGTAACCGCCTGAGTCAGTCATTACTACTCCATTATAATTTATGATATCGTGGATTCCCCTCTCGCATGCCTCAGTGCCATAATATTTCAATGTAGTATAGGCATTAGTAATTACTATTTTAAAACCCAATTTTTCTAAAAATTTTGTATTAACAATCTGTTTTACTGGATGGATAACAGGGATAAAGACAGGAGTTTCAAACGCTCCGTGCATGGTTTCTATTTTTCCAATACGAGCCGCAAGGTCACTGTGTCTGACCTCAAATGACAAAACTATTTCTTTGACTCCCTTATGAATTCATCAAATATTGATTTGACCCTCTCCGCTGCTAGCCCAGTTCCTTCCTGAATACCTCCCTGTGTAACTTTGATTTTATCCATCACGATAATTGCGCCCACATCTTCCCTTATTTTAACAAGTCCCGGAAATACTCTCGAGAGCCTATCAGAAAGAGCCTTGAAATCAAATGGTTTTTCCAACAATTTGATCTCTTTAACAAATGAGCCATTAAGAATGACTTTTAATATGCCCTGACCTTCAATTTTGTCAAGTACTACGTCAAGTTTTTCATCAATGCCAGTCAAAATTCCGTTGTAAACTTTTTGATCAGCTGTCTCTACCGCCACTTTTTTTCCGAGAAACTGAACCATCTCTTCTCCAAATTTTCTTGCAACCACTGCAGCCATGTTTTGTTCATCCTAGTAGTAATATATATATGAATTTTAGAATAGCCCCTATACGTGCGAGCTGAGATATGATAAGATATGACACTCAGATTCGTGTTACTTTTCCCTTGATACAGATTGAGGTTATAGTCAGTATTCCATGAACTTATTGATATCTCCTTTCTGATATATAGGTGTGAGCCAATCCACAGTACCAAGTCTACGGGTCGACGGCTTGTATAAAGATAGCAAGATTTTGTTTGTTATTTCTTGAGGCCTCTTTCCTGTTGTGTCAAATTCGGTTATTTTATCTTTCCCAAAAGTCATTACTGCATCATAAAGACATATATCGAGAATTTCACTTGCTATGTTTTCCTTTATTTTTCTATCTGAATACTTTCGCTCTTCAAAGATCCTTGATAGTTCGTACGGCGAACGTCGTAAAACTACTACAAGATCAATTGCTAGGGACTTCATGACATATGGTGCAAGGTGGCCAACGATCACTAGGTGCTGCAAGTTTTTCAGTTCAAATTTCATCAGTTTGGCCAATCTTTTCCCGTCAATTTCTGCATTGTCGCGATCCTTTTTCGTGATTATAACGTTATTATCAATTGCGATTTTATTGATATCGACGATCTTTGCTCCTATTAACCTTTGAACAAGAAATTTTGCAGTGGTATGTTTTCCTACTCCCGGGTTTCCAGTTATAACCAGTCTATATTTTTTTTTATGAGCTCTATGATACATTTTTCCGGAGATCCTTTTGTTTACACATTATACTAAGTAGCAGGTACTGTATCAGTCTACCTTCTGGCTTAATGTTTTTCACTATTCAATCAACGGTTCCCTTGTCATCACGCGCACGCTTTTCTCGATTGACGGCCATATTACGCCAGATGACGTCTTAAAAAGTGTACTGCTCTCCAGAGAATGCTTAATATTCATGCGTTATAATGCTGTTTTTTCGGAGAAACTCTAGGCATGATAAAGCTTAAGACCCATGGAATTCTAGCAGAATTTATGAGTTCTGGGCTATGTTTAAGGACAAAGACTTAACAAATCTGACCAAAGTCGTTGTGAATTTTAGCGTGTGAGCACGTTCTAAAATAATCTTCGCGAATGTTTGTAAAGAGGTTCTAAAACGTCTTGTGAATTCCAAAGCCACATATGTGAACAACAGAAAATACTAGAACAAATACATGTGTTTACAAAAATGTAAGAGGGGAGATAATTTTTCGAGTCCAGCGAAAGCTTTTGTTTAACCTTCTTCCCAACCTTTATCGAATACACCATTCTTGTGGAGCGGAACTGGTTGTCCAGACGTGTATTCCATAGGTCTCATCCAAAATATCGCATGTGTTGGACATACTCCGATACAAGCACCATCTGAAATGCACCTTTCTGGGTAAAAGATGAATGCCTTCCCTCTTTTCCATCCTTCTACTGGTTTAACTCTAAGAACATCTGGCCCTAGAGCAGTGCAAATCTCCACACACAGAGCACAACCTATACATCTTTGTTCATCAACGTCTGGTATTATAGCAATTGGCATCTTCTAATTCACTATGGTTGCATACGTTCTAAAGTATTTAAACACTATGCTACTCACAAAACAGTGTTATAAAAAAAGCAAAATAATTTTTGACCAATGTAAAGAAAAATAAAAGGGTGCCCTTTACTTTTTGGTCATTCTAAGTACATCTACTTGACCACTATGTAACCAATCCTTCAGCTCAGCATGACTTGGCTTAGCATCATGCTTTCCAGCTAAATGTAGATGCAAAAGAACATAGTTAACTTGATTCAGTAACGGCTTGTTTTGTTCATCGCCCTTACGGGTTCTTTTTTTAAGATCCTCAGGAACGGTCTTCCACCATTCTTCATATGTTCTACCCATATGACCAACAAGAGGATCGGAGTTAATAAGCGTTTTGGGGATGTCAACTGTTTAAACTCTAAAAATAATTTCGTGAATCATTAAATGTGTGCTGGCGAAATAGAACTTTGCGATCTCCGAAATCCAAGAGCACAATGAATTATAATAATGATAAATCAATTAACTCTCGAAAGATATGCTATTTGATTTAGAGGAATTCTATAAAGCTTATACTGCCTACTTGCAGTTTAATGCACAGAATCCTCCAATGCATCACACCCGCTTTATTTTTCCATTATTTGCAGGTTCATATTTCACGTATCGAAAAGTTGACGTAATGCGTATAATTTCGATTGCAGAATTATTATCCGATAACCCCCAGTATATCGATATAGGATGTGGGAATGGCGATTTTTTAGATAAAATAAGAGATTTTATCCCAACTGCGATTGGTGTCGAAAGATATGCTTCAATTTTTAACATATTTAGAAAACATAATCCTGATTACATTTATTCCTCTCCTATAGAATGTCTTAAGGCAAAAGCCTTTGATATCGCATTTGTAGGGTGGATGGAACCTGGGACGGATTTTCGTAAAAAAGTGGCTGAATGTTCAGATTGTATCATTACTACTTTTGACGCAGGAGGACAATGCGGTGTCAATGGAGGATGTGAATATGAACAGTTTGGATTTAACAGAGTAGCTTGGTGGAGAACTCCGTCTTGGATTGATGTAAATACTGAATTGATGAATAAATTCTATACTCCAGCATTATCATATGATCAACAAAAGAAGTACGCCCTAGCTAAACTGCGGAGTGCTCACAATTTTTGGTATATCTATACGAAACCCGAAAAGGATGATATAGTATATCATGGTCTTAAAACATGGTTAAAAAAAGAAGAGCTGTACGTTGACGAAAAATATGCTTTCGAATCAATTCTAGATCAGAGTGGGTTCAACTATAGAGAGGAACTTCCAATGATACTCTCTAAATACAAGGGATTGTGGCAGGTGTGGTTCGACCACGATGATAAAAAATAGCAGTGTCTTGAGTTCTAAGTAGTCCCTATCTATTGGTACTACCTTCGTCGTGGTAGTTACTCAAAATCCGACTCTCGTGTAGAGCCATCTTAGATCGATTTCGCTCACAGAACCAGAGAAATATTCTTTCTCGAATCAGCAATTTCGCCGCAGCTGATGAACGTAATCATATACCAATAAATAGATTAGGAATATACAACAAATGTATAGAAATGTCCTTTTTAAAATATCGATTAAGGAGGATAAGGAAGCTTACGACCTACAAGATTTATCTGACATTCCGCTACCTTTTCTTTTTGTATCTGAAGATCAAGGTAAAATTAGGTTGGTATTAAAAAGTTCTTACCGGGCATCTTAAATTTAATAAGTGAAATTAGACCAATTTATCTGCAAGCTTTAAACCTAATCCTATTGTCTAGTAGTATCCAGCAATTGTTCTAATTTTTTTTTTAAAAGTGAATTAACTTTCTGTCCTTCTACTTTACCTCTAAGCGCCGCCATGGATCGGCCCATCAACAGGCCCTGAGATCCGATTCCTTTTTCACTAATAAGTGGCAAATTTTCTGATATGATATTATCAATGATCTTCTGCACTTCATCTTCAGTTATCGGATTAATTCCGAGTACTGAAACGGCTTCATCCACAGTTTTTGCCTCTCTTTTTACTATTTTTTCAAAAATCAAGGTTATCGATTCCTTTGCAAGAATATTGGCGTCAAGTCTGTTGAAAACTTGCTCGATCAGATCATCAGTCAATAATTCAATTTCAAATCCTAGTCTTCCAAGCCTAACGAGATCTTCAGTCAACTTCGATGCAATAAATGTAGGTTCAATTTTCGTTGAATTGGCTATCTTTTCGAATAATTCGAAGTAATTTGAATCAAAAACTTGCTGTGCAAGCTTTTTGTTTAATCCATATTTATCTACAAGTGTCGTGACTGCGTCTTCTGACATCCTTACTACTTTATCATGGAGTGAATCAAGAATTGAATTGCTAATGGGTATGGAGCTAATATCTGTTTCAGGATACATTCTACTCGCCCCAGGCCTTGGTCTACTGAAGACGGTTTTACCGTCCAGAGTCGCTGCACGTGTCTCCGAAGGAGCACCGTCCACTGCCATCCTCAGTCTCTGAATTATTGCGTCAATAGCAAATTTTACCTGATCTTTTGGGCCTCCTACAATCACAAATGCGTCAGTGGAAGCTATTAGTTCTAGTCTCCTTATGACTGTATCAACCTCGTCTACTGAGATTCCATACTTAGGTAGCTCATCGGAATGAAACACTCCACCCAGACCATAAAACCTGACTAACTCACCAAGTTCCTTTCCCAATCTCACAGACTCATGAGGTTCATATCCAAGTATGCCATGAAAGTTTCTTATTCTAATCGCTTTAAAAACACAATCACGTTGCGCAAGAGATCTTTTGACGATCTTTGAAGATGAACCTTTTAAAATATCCGTCACATCCTCAACTTTGTCACCGACTCCACTTTTCGGAGTTTTAATCTCGTCTTTTAGTTTTTGTGCAATTAGGCTCAAACCTTGTTGCCTAATCGTTTCAAATTCTATAACCTTTACTAGCTGATCTAGTTTCTGCACACCTTTCACTTCTACTATTCCGCCGTTGTCTAACGAAATATTAACGTCCTGTCTTATACTTCCGAGCCCTCTAGTAACTCTCTTACTCCTTCTTAACAACATGCCAACATTAAGAGCTATGAGCATTAATTCTTTAGGTTTATGAGTAACAGGTTCAAGGGTAATCTCAACTAGCGGAACTCCCAATCTATTGAGTCCATACTCCTTGATCAACCCATTGTCAGAAATCAGTTTAGCAGCGTCTTCTTCAAGACATATACTTTGTACGCCGACTCTTTCGTTGTCAACTTCAATATACCCACCAGTCGCAATGAGCATCGTACGTTGAAATCCAGTGGTATTCGAACCATCTATCACAATCTTACGCATTACGTGAATTTCATCTACCACTTTGGAATGAAGTGCAAGGGCGAGAATGAGCACAGTTTCGAGAGCATCGTTATCGATTTCATGAGGTGGTTCTTCATCAGCTTCTACTAAGCAGCTTGAATTCTTTCCAGCGAGGTACTTAATCGTACGCATTTTCCTGAACTCGAAGAGGGCAGCATTATCATAGGTACCAAGTTCACTCTGAGTAGGTCGTAATTTGCGAATGAAGCTATTCCTGTAAGTTTCATTCTCTATCCATCTACAATTACAAAACAATTTGCCCTTAGTTGCGAGCTGCTGGTGAACTTCGAAGCCAACTTTGAGATCGATGAACTTTGTGCTATTTGCCACTAGTTAATCAAAGACATTATAATGCCTTTAAGTATTCCTTATGGATAAGGTACATGATTAGACATTTCGTTAGCAATATTTTGTTGCATGAGCTTTTTGCGATCTTCCACAGTACTACTATTTGCAATAACCCACATCGCCTTCGCTATAGCTGTTTCTGGTAGCATATCAGATAATGGAATTACGCCGATCTCAAGAAGATCTCTTCCAGTATCATAAACAGTCATTCTTACTTCCCCCCAGATACATTGAGATGTCATGAAGACCATCGTGCCAGATACAATAGCTTTTTGTATTTCCTGAAAAGACTCTCTGCCAACGTGACCAAGACCGGTTCCTTCAAGCACGATTATTTTATTTCCGGCGAGTCTCACATGAGATATCAAGGTGGGATCGAATCCGGGGTGATACTTCAACAGCACAGCTCGTTTATCAAAATTTGGTTTAGTTACGAATCTAGCAGTGTTATTGGTCCGATTCTGTAGTCTCAATGCTGGACGTTGTAGCTGCATATTTACACTGTCGCCATTTACCAATGCGACTGGCATAACATCGATTGATTGAAAAGCCCCGCGCTTGCTTGTATGGTTTTTTCTTACGCGGGTGCCTATGTGACATGCAATGAGATCGTCTGATGAATCGGCATGCATCGCAATGAATACTCCGGAAAATTCAGACTTAGTCGCAAATACTGTAGCACCAAGTAGATTTAGTGCTGCATCCGAAGAAGGTCTATCAGAAGATCTCTGGGCACCTACTAATACAACTGGTATTGGCAGATTCTGTAAAGCAAAGCTAAGTGCTGACGCAGTATAATGCATGGTATCGGTTCCGTGTGAAATAACTATACCTCTGTAAATTCCACTCTTTACCTTTTCACTCACCTTATTAGCAATCATACTCCAGTGTTCCGGTTTTAGGTTCTCACTATACTCGTTCAATAATACTTCTGGATCAAGTAACGCAACTTTTGAAAGTTCAGGAACAGAAGCATATATCTCAGCTGCAGAAAGAGCCGCAGTAACCCCCCCAGTTCGATAATCCACCTTACTCGCTATTGTACCGCCGGTACTAATTAACGCAACCTTTGATTCTTCGTTGCCATATTCATATTTATGTCTCTCACCCTTTATCGTATTATCTAGAGATTGAACAGAAGTTGTATCTCCCCCGATGTGATTTCCTATTTTATTGATAAATTGAATATTGGAGATCTTGATTCCAACGTTGTATCCATTTTTTAGTTTCATAACGATATAATTCTTATCTGCTGATTCATAACGTGGCATCAGAACCCCTGAAAATTCATTCTGAGGCGTTTTTACGTTGACAGTATCCCCTACTACGATGCCCTTTTCAGAAAGAATATCAAATTCCTTTTTTTTATATTGGTTTATTCAGGTTTCCCCCTAATAATAACATGAGGTCTTGCTTACTGTAACTTTAAGCTCTTTGTATATGTTTTATCGATTTTCATCTCTGACATAATACACAACCGAGTTTGATGATGAAAGTCGTTGAAAGTTTATGCACCTTTAGCTCGAAAGGGAATGTCAAGGTCTACACTTAAGGGTGAGCTTTTCTGTATTAGGCATATGGTCTATTGCTTAGGACATAGTGTCCAAGATTACAATAAAAGGAAAAATCGAAGTTACTCAGCATTTTAAACAATTCTTTCCGTAATCTCTATACTTCTTAATTCAAAAAGAGAAAGTATTGCCTTTTCTATATCCCTTTTTGTTATATATCCAAAGTCCCAGGCATCTATGAATCTGCGGTATTCTCTCTCGAGTGCCTTTGCTGTGTCCTGAAATGCCACCATCTTCTCCAGGGTATTCGGAGCTTCATACCCTTTCGCGATCATGATAGGGCATCTTTTGTCTTCACCTATCGGAATATACCAAGCGTCCTTCGCAAACTCATACAGGCCCGTAGTAATAATGTTGTAAATACGCATTAACTCCTCATTGGAAAGCTTTTGCATGTCTACGAACCATGGTTCGTCGTCGAATATCGTGGTGTGCATCATGCGAACACGCTCTCTGAGTTCATTGTCTTTGGAAATCAACAATAAACAATTAAGATAAACTGCTAAAAATACATTTACACCACTATAAATATAATCACTTGTTCATTTACTCAAAATTATAGCATAATTCAACATTTAGCTAATACCGTCAGTTGGGACATATTGCTAACTTTTCTTTGATGAGTAAAATCGAGCGAATTATGTCTGTGTTAAATTAACGGAATATTATTATATCCTGTAGAGGCATTATTCCTTAGTCAAACTCAGTCCACTCAAATTCGAACTAAGGAAAAAAGTTAGTAGTTAATATGACATTCCATGTCCTGATCTACAAGCATTTTAATATTCTAGTGACTCATATTCGACTGGCTTCCAATTATAGCTTTTATCCTATCGATGCCCCTTATGGCCTCAATTACCTTAGCTGTTTCAAATGTCACAAGTCTCTTCCAATCCCCATCAGTAGCCATTCTTGATCTTACTTCGCTAGCTGATAACTCTTCTCTCTGATATAGTGGCGGTTCGACTGCCTTGATACCTCTATCTCTGAACAGGAGGCAGGTAAGTGGATCATTGCTGAATACTATATCATATTTTGGAACGAAAAGATCTAATTTATGTGTCCAGAGAAGATGTATATTCGTGTCGGGAACTGGGATAAGCAAAGTTCTTTTCCCTTTAATCTCTTCATCTGCATCCAACGAGGCTTTGATCATTTGAATACGCTCACCAGCAGTAAACGGGTTTCTAAATTCATGACTCTTTTGAGCGCTTCCTATTACGATTATGATTTCGTCTACCCGTCCCAATGCAAACTTAATGGTACCAACGTGTCCCAAATGGAAAGGCTGGAATCTTCCTACAAATAGACCTGTAGACAAGCTTTTAAAACTTACAATTAGGGTAATTAAAAGTATTTTTATGTAACGCATTCACCTCAAAATTATCTTCATGCGAGAGTTTTTATTTTACCCTTTAAGCTGATTGGTATTCTTCATGATAGAAATAGATGGCTCTTATGGTGAGGGAGGAGGCCAGATCTTACGAACTTCAATTTCACTTTCCGCTATTACAGGCAAGACTGTACAAATCAGAAATATTAGGGCTAACCGGGATAAGCCTGGATTGCGACCTCAACACATGGTAGCTGTAAGAGTCCTTGCGGACCTCTTTCAGGCAAAAGTGGAAAATCTGAGATTGGGCGCTGAATGGATACGATTCAGTCCAGAGCCTGACAAATTTGATGGAAGCATTACGAGGGTTGATATCGGAACCGCGGGAAGCATTACAATGGTATTACAGACTGTGATCCCGTCTGTGGCTCTGGCAGGTAAGAGTCTTAACATTCGAATTATCGGTGGTACTGACGTTAGGATGAGCCCGACTACAGATTACATTCGTTATATTCTACGTGCAGCATATCAAAGGCTTGGAATTGATTTCAACATTGAGGTTTTAAAAAGAGGCTACTATCCAAAAGGAGGCGGAATCATTGATGCACAAGTTAATCCGTGCAGCAGGACTGGGTCATTGGATGTGCTGAATAGTAGGCGCATAGATCCTAAAATTACGAGTGTATGCTGTTGTCTGCCAAAAGAGGTCTCAGAACGTCAAATTTCTTCAGCAATTTTAAAATTGGAAAAGAATGGGGTTCGGTGCAATAATTATTCGTCATCATTCGAAAGTTCCGCTTCACCTGGCTCTTCCATCCTAGTATATTCCGAATCGAATTTTGGCCCATATATAGGCGGTGATTCTATAGGTGAAAGGGGTAAACGCTCAGAAAAAATAGGAGAGGAGGCCTCGGCTAGGTTCCTTGACAATTATCAAGCTGATGTACCTATTGATTTTTTTCTTGCTGATATGTTATTAGTACCACTGAGTTTAGCTCAAGGAAAATCACGATATAGGGTGGGGAAAGTTACTGAACACCTCAAAACAAATTTGCAGATCGTAAGTCAAATAGCTGCGTGCAAATACCATATACTACCTGCCGAAAAGAGTCATATCATTACCATTGAAGGAGCTGGGAGATAAAATATCTGATTGCGACCATCTCTATGAATTTACATGTAGTAGTTCCTAAAGTTATTGCTTAAAATTTTATATTATACAAAAACAAACTGTAAACGGTATGAAACATCACAGGAGCCGATCTGAAATAATTGCGTGTATTTTAGAGGTTACTAATGGAAATAGGGTAAGACAGACAGAGATCCTTTACAAAACGTATTTATCTGATAATTTATTAAAAGAGTATTTAATACTTTTACTACAGACTGGTCTAATAGAGTATATCCAAGGAGAAAGGAGTTTTAGAACAACTGAAAAAGGGATGCGTTTCTTGCACATGTTTAATCAGATGGGCCAATTGATTGTTCCAAAGACCGATTTTACAAAAAAGGTCGATGAACAACGATAGCGCCTTTCTGGATAATAATGTGATAATATGTGAAAGATATGCTGTCCTATTCTCCTTACCAAGAAAATAGATTTTGTAGAAATTCTGTGATCAGGAGAGAGCTACTGAATACGTGAAAATGATATTTAGTACCATGAATCGAATTTTAAGTTCATGGGTGAATTGTTTAACGTTAAGAACCCGAAGGCATGCATGAATTTGATGAATATGATATTATGCCTAGCAATCGCGAAAATTTGGATAAGTTTGTATCGGGACCTTAAAGGAAAAAGATATATCATCTTTGTACAAAGATGGTGTTAGCGGGGTGGGGAAGCCAGATCTCTAACGAGGCTAGGTGATCCCGGCGGGCTCATAACCCGCAGAGCG
>DATDLD010000011.1:0-8661 GCA_036519475.1 Candidatus Nitrosopolaris sp.
CGATCCTCCTTAACTCAACACGTATAACCTCGGTTTGTTTGCCATTAATTGATAACTAGGCAGCTACCTCAGAATCTGATTTGGGTCTTTGACTTCCTAGCCAGTAATTTCGGTGAGTATCCTTCTTCTGCTTGGCTGCATTAAAGTATAAAAGCACCAGTAAACATTGTGATGTCTGATGCTAACTACAGATTCAATAATTGCATTATCTATATTGAGCTTACTGTTCCTGATCGGAGTTGCATATAATGACAATAGCAATACTATTGCTCAGATACAAGAAGGTCATGCACGAATTTTCAAAACCATCCCACTCGCAAATCTAGTTCCGAAAGACGTGAATACTGCTGGGGAAAACATTACCGTCTCTAGACCACCTGTAACCCAGAAGCAACAACAACAAACTTCAGAAATAGTTGCAGCAATAATTCCATATATTATGCCAAGCCAACAAGATCTCAAATCTCGACAAGAGCACCCGGTCGCAGGTCTTAACGCAAGCCAACAAGATCTCAAATCTCGACAAGAACAGCCACTCGCTGGTTTTAACACTAAAGGAACAATAAACTCTCTTATCAGTACACCACGTGATAAATGGATAGCAACTGGCAATTGGAGCATGAATGCAAACAATGGCGCACTAACATTCTTTCAAACCAATATGACGTGGTTTAACAAAAGCGGTAACGCTACACATACACATGAATTTCTGAACTTTAGACCCACTGAAGGAAGGATAACAATACAACCAGGCAACACCATATCTCTGAAAGGAATAATGGATGTAGGAACAAACCATCGCGTTGTATGGAAGAACGTCGATAGTGCAATTAGCGTTAATAATGGCAAAACAATAACTATTTCATTAAATGACAAGCAAACTAACTCTCATTTTGCAGCACAGCCTATCTTAGGAATTGTTTCGTTAATAACAAGGTGTTCTGATGTACCGCTCCAAGCTATGGAAGTATTACCTAGCTGCGGGCCATCTTAGTCTTGCATCTGTCATGATATGAGCCTTCGCTGATCTTCAAATAGAAGAAACCTTCATTACTTTTTTGGTCTCTTTCTTTTTACAATCCTACATGTCTAATAGTTAGTGCACATGGACCGTAATAGCGATATAACTGATAGTTCATACTAATTTTTTCTACTCCACGTCACACTAATTGAGCAAAATCGATAAGATATAATTATGTGATGCTATTTCTTCCACTACAGTGGTATAGAGGGCTGGGTTGGCCTAATTACTGACCTTCGCAGCATAGAATTTTTCAGGATAAGAACACTAAGGGCAGAACATATACTGTGAGTGGTAAGTCGTAGTCAAATACTCTTTGATTTGGACGCAATTAACATTTAGATATGAAACCGATTAGCTTTCGAAGACATGTGGTTTCCCCTGCAAGACTACTTTGATAGGCTAAGACATAGCCTCGTGGTTTTCCCATGCTAACCGCAGCTCATACTCCCCACCTTTGTTGAGGAGGTGGTTAACCTACTGCATAGGACAGCATCCATCATTCCTGAAGCGAATGCAAGCCTTTACTTACACCCGTGGCCAGAGTGATGTATCAGTCTACTTTTTCGGCTAATCGGATATTCTATATAATGTATTACAGAGAAATAAACTTTTAGCTCCTTTAACAGGTAATAAATGTGGGATTATTTTTGACTATGTTAATGATATATCAAAAATATGAACATTTTATCAAATTTCTTTTTTTTGATATACAAGCATTATTCTATATACATAATTTCATGAATAAAAGAAGGCTTCAGGTAACTAAGTTACGTATCATAGGTGAACAATGAATAATATAGCCATTGTCACCGTTTATTCTATGACTACATCGACAAAATTTACAAACAAAAAGATTCTGATTCCGGCCATCTTAGGAATTGGAATATTAATATCAGCCATCTTCTTAATCTTCCCTGTAGCATATACAACGGCGCAACGGCAACAGCAGATGGTGACGAACACCAATAACACCTACATGAATGTATATAGCACTACAATACCTAAAATCAACGGTTCAGTAAATGTTGGAGAAAATATAAAGACTCTCCTGAAAGAGAATACTAAGATTTCATTCACAGCAGCTGCTGAAACAGCAGGAAAACAGGTTGGCAATGGCACAATATTGGGAGGTCATTTGGGATTAACACAAGGCTATCTAACATATACATATTTAATAGCAGATCCTAACAAAGATACCGCATACAGAGTAATCATCGATGCTGGAAATGGTAAAGTTCTGTATACATCACAAGGTCAGCCAATATCTTCCTTTGGACATCCACCAATGTTTGGACCGTTTGGACATAGAGGAGCTCATGGATTTGATGGAGGATTTTCGCATGGATCATTTGGACACTTTGGGACGTTTGGACCATTGAAAGCGTTTGGAATTGGCGTAGGTACCTGAATGCATGGCAGCAACATCATCCTGAGGTGATACAATAATGGTTACCATCAACGCCACCCTCGAGGTGGCTACACCTTTTGATCACATAAAGAATTTGGTGTGAAAATTGGCTAGGAATAATACATGCAATATTTTCAAGCCATCTAATATCAAATCCCATTTCAATCAAGTTGGTGCCATTGCTAATTTCCATCTAATAGATACTTTATATCAATAAAAGTGGTAATCTCCTTGCGACCTGTTTGGTGGCATACATATGTTTATAGATAAATCTTACGTACGTCTTATGATAATAAATGACAGTTGATAGACTGAATATACAAAAGTGTATAAAGAGTGATTGAAAAGGTAGATTAATCATGGTTAAAACTCTTACTCTGAAGGTTCTTGAAGCTTACACTAGGGATGTTGGACGTGGAGTATCTCGTATAGACTACGAATCTATGGATTCTTTAAGTGCATCTACTGGTGATGTTATAGAGATTAAAGGAGGCAAACGAAGAACGGTTGCCAAGTGTTTACCTCTTTATCCTTCAGATGAAGGAAAAGGTATTATCAGGGTTGATGGCCTTTTAAGAAATAATGCAGGTGTAGCCATTGGAGATACTGTCGAAATAACAAAAATCAAGGCAGTACCAGCTGAGAAGATAATGGTTGCTCCATTAGAAGCAATACCATCTATTGATGAGAGATATTTAGCTGATGCATTGGAGAGCGTACCCCTCATAAAAGGGGATAACGTCATGGTTCCGTATTTTGGCGGAAGGCTTACATTTCAAGTTATTGAGGTAACCCCTGCTAGCGCAGTGTTAGTTACTCAAAAGACAACGTTCCATATTGCAGAAAAAAGCGAAACACTAAGAGGAATGACACATGTTGCATACGAAGACATTGGTGGATTAAAAGAAGAAATCCAAAAAGTAAGGGAGATGATTGAGCTTCCATTAAGACATCCTGAAATATTTGAAAAGCTTGGAATTGAAGCACCAAAAGGTATTCTTCTTCATGGACCACCTGGAACTGGTAAGACATTATTAGCAAAGGCAGTAGCTAATGAGACTAATGCTCATTTTATTAATATTTCTGGTCCTGAAATAATGAGTAAATTCTATGGAGAATCTGAGGCACGATTAAGAGAAATATTTAAAGAGTCTAGAGAAAAGGCTCCTTCTATTATATTCATAGATGAGATTGATTCGATTGCTCCAAAGAGAGAAGAAGTAACTGGTGAAGTTGAAAGAAGAGTAGTCTCACAGCTATTATCATTGATGGATGGTCTAGAATCAAGAGGTAAGGTTATCGTAATTGCAGCCACTAATAGACCAAACGCGATAGATCCTGCATTAAGACGACCAGGTAGATTCGATAGAGAAATTGAAATCAAAGTTCCTGACAAGCGAGGTCGATTGGAGATATTGCAGATCCATTCGCATAATATGCCTCTGGAATCAGATGTCAATCAGGAAAAAATTGCAGCAGTAACACATGGATTTGTAGGTGCAGATCTAGAATATTTATGCAAAGAGGCTGCTATGAGATGCTTAAGGAGACTGTTACCGGAGCTTAATCTAGAAGATGAAAAGATATCACCTGAAACATTAGATAAACTGGTAATAACTATGAATGACTTTGAGTTGGCAATAAAGGATGTTATGCCTTCTGCAATGAGGGAAGTCTATTTAGAAATACCTGACATTAGATGGACAGATATAGGGGGTCTAGAAGAGATAAAACGTGATTTACAAGAAGCGATAGAATGGCCATTAAGATATCCTGATCTATATAAGACGCTTAACCATACTCTTACTAAGGGCATACTATTACACGGACCTTCTGGTACGGGTAAGACACTTTTGGCAAAAGCAGTTGCTACAGAATCTGAAGCCAACTTTATCAGTGTAAAGGGACCTGAATTAATATCAAAGTGGGTAGGTGAATCAGAGAGAGGAATTAGAGAAATATTCCGAAGAGCAAGGCAAGCAGCTCCCTGTGTAATATTCTTTGACGAAATAGATTCTATTGCTGCTACAAGAGGAGGTGGTATGGGAGACATAGAAGGAAGTGGTGGTAGTGGATATGGTGGCGCAGGCAGGATGCTATCCCAATTATTGACTGAGATGGATGGTGTACAGGAAATGCAAGGGGTAATGGTAGTAGCTGCAACTAACAGAGCCGATATGATTGATACGGCACTACTGAGGCCCGGGAGATTTGATAGGATTGTCTATGTACCAAATCCAGACAGAAATACTCGAGTCAGAATCCTTGAGATACATACAAGAGGTAAACCTATTAGTCGAGACATAGATTTAGGCAAAATAGCAGAGCAGACAGAAGGTTTCAGTGGTGCAGATGTAGCAGCAGTTCCCAATACTGCAATTTCTCTAGTGTTACATGAGTACCTTCAAAAGTATCCGACACCTGAAGATGCAGCAAAACATTCATCAGACGCACTTGTATCGTTACGACATTTTGAAGATGCAGTCAGAAAGATAAAGACACAAAGAGAAACAAAACCCGGAGAGCCAGTTGCCAGTCTGGCACACTATAGGTAGGTAAATGACTTTCAGAGAGCAAATTAATTCTCATTCCTTCCTTCTCTTTGTTGGGTGTTGATAGACTTATCGGATTCATTTTAATATTTGTTCGAGATTCAAAGTTTTATAATCAAATACGAACCCATTTCACCAGATAGCATTAAGGCAACTAAATTGTATAAACATCTAGGTACAGGATGAGAATTGAACTTTTCAATGACACTTCCCCATAGACCATCTAGAGCACAGTACAAACAAGTAGGATACTAGAAGAAACCATATTTTCAATGAGGGCGTAAATGACGAGATAAAGTTCTTGTCTTGGCATTTAGCCATTTTTTCGGTGCTTACAAAAGGTAGTACGGGTTCTTTGTTCATTCGTACGGCCAGCAATTAGTGTTATTTATATTACTGAAATGTCATAGTATAATTATCTCATTTTATTACGATAATGCAAACTTCAATTGTATGTTCGATATGTAACAAGGATCATGTGGTTATCACCGACCCTGAATCTGCCGAGATCATTTGTAGTGCCTGTGGCGCTGTTATGTTAGAAAGGATTCAAGAAGATCGCCCAGAATGGCGTGCTTTCAACCTTGAAGAAACAAATGATAAAAGCAGAACAGGAACGCCTATCTCATTGGCACGACATGATATGGGACTTTCTACTATTATTGGAAGAATCAACAAGGATTCCAGTGGAAGCAAAATTGATTCACAAACTCTTTCTACAATGAAAAGATTAAGGACATGGGATTTAAGAACACAGACTTCTGATGATAGAAGCCGCCAACAAGCCTTTAGTGAACTTGACGTATTAAAGGATAAACTAGCATTACCAGATGCTATAGTTGAGAAGAGTGCATATATCTATAGAAAAGCTCAAGAAATAGGATTAATCCGTGGGAGAACAATATCTGCTACAATTGGTTCTGCAGTATACATTGCTTGTAGAGAGCTACAGATCCCAAAATCATTAAGAGAAATCGCCGTAGCTAGTAACATAAAACGAAGAGTACTATCAAGAAGTTATAGAATTTTGACTTCTGAACTTGACATAAAAATACCAATTATTGATCCTATAAAGTGCATTGTCAAAGTAGGTAACAAGGCTAGTCTTAATGAAAAGACAAAACGTCAAGCAATAGACGTTATGAATAATATTACTAAGAGTGAAATATCCGCTGGCAAAAACCCTATGGGGCTTGCAGCAACAGTACTGTATATAGCATGTCTTAAGACTGGCGTGAATATACGTCAAGCTGATATCGCATATGCTGCTGGAATATCGGAGGTAACCCTAAGAAACAGAATCAAGGATCTTAAAGAAAGGTTTAATCTGAATTAATAAATAAAGATTAAATGGATATGTAAAAAAACTATCGATTTGTTATCTCAATGGTAATGCCATTACTCTTTATTTTTCAGTTCGCTTTCTATCATTGTTGCTGCGCTACATTGAGAAACTACCAATAATACATCTCTCATACTCTTCTAGCAGCCTTTTCGTTTTCTTCTAACTTTTAGTGGGCATCAGATACACGCAGTCTTTTCACTTTACACAAAGTAACCATTATACTTTGCCTTTCCAAGCATTCTGTTGTTCTTATTTTTATCTCGTAAGATTATGGATGTGTGAGGAACGTAGCTATTAGGTTTTGCCATATAAGTAGTACCATGGACTACAACAAGAATGTATTCATAACGCCATAAAAGGTACTTTTCTTGTTCATTCATAAGAGTCTTGAGAGGAATTCTCGCTACGTCATGGTATCTATCTACAGAAACCCTCATCTTATTCTCATACTTATCGCTCTTAAAATTACCCCCATTACCAAAATCATCCCATATTGGATAATGATCGAACCACAAAACCATATCTAATTCTTCCGCAGGTCGGTTTCTTACATACAGTAATCTAGGTTTAAATGCAGTCACCATGCTAAATATAGTCATTGATATCCCAAGTAAGAAATATCCTTCAGTGATAAAGTAGATATTATTATTCTTCTCATTAATTATCATTGTCCCATTTTTCTCATTTTGAAAATATGCATAGTTATTGTGTGCCATAAATGGAATTGCAATACCTGCAAGTAGCAAAGGTACTCCTATACCAGCTATTGCAATAGGTGCAAGTCCTTTATGCGTTATAGGAAGAAATATCAGTACAATCAAAATAATTGATATAGTTACCAAGATACTTTCAGAGATTGAAGAATGTGAATTCATACTGTCATTGTTAATAATATCGAAAATAGAAGTCTGGATAAGAATTAGAATCGTCATGCTTATTATACTCAATGCCAATAATACGACTTCATTTCTATGAAGCCATAAAGATATGCTGCTGTTGTTTGAGTTTAACAAATCATAATCTCACTCGTTTATATGTCATCATCTTTAAATATTTTTGTTGTCGTTAGTCTGAGTTTAGTTCAGCGCGACTATTGGTACTAAACCTTTTTTCCGGGTAGACATTTTCATCTTTGTAGTTGTCAATAGCCAAGACCGTCTACTGCTGACGACACTAATATTTGTCGACATATGAACAAAGCATTAGCCTAAGAAAAAGAAAAATAATTTACTATTAAACGGAAAACCCTTTTAGAAGTGAGTTGAACTTTTCGTTGCTCTTGGCATTCACAGGTCAAACGGATTCAACAGCGTGTAAGTCTTGTAAAACAACAGGAAACTCGAAGTATCTTACATAAGCACAACTATGTTCAGGCTTAACTATTTTATTAGTATGTTTAATCTGATTATTGGAACTACTATCCTATCCAGGCAGACGTTTCCTTTGAATACGATGATATCATTCTTAAAAAAACCTGTAACAGCATGAACTCGTTGGCAATAATAGCCAATTAAGATGATGATTTCCTGTATGGTCCGCGAGTCCTTTTACGAGCTTTCTTTTCTTTAGCACTTTGTTTTAATAGAATCGATTCTATTTCTTCTGTATTCTCTTCTCGCTTGCTCTTGTCAGTATTAATGATATTAGATGGATAACGTTTAATATGAAATTCTACATGTTTTTCAAATTCCTGCTTTTTGTCAAAAAACTTGTTACATGCTTGGCATTGAAACATTTTATTTTCGTGGACGAATTTTTGGTGTCTAGCCAGTTCTGTATCATTTACAAATACCATGCCACAAATATCACATTTGTATTCCTCAGAACCTTCCATATACTACTGAAGCAATAAAAGCTATATATTGATAGTACTCTTAGATTCACCTTTAACCCCGGTCCAATGCAAGATACTTGTAATCTATGAATATGGGCAAACCTCATTAGGGACGGGTACTGTTACCGTTATAGTACCTGACAAATACATCTATGTGACTTGAGGCTCATTCATCAATTTCACTTGTATGTGACTTGCTTCTATAACTCCTAGTCAATTTATGCTTTGTCTTTCTATATACTAGTAGAGGATGAGAAAAAGATAATGACAACAATAGTTGGGATCAAAACAAATGAAGGCGTTGTACTTGGCTCAGACAGAAGAGCTAGTAAAGGTTTTTTCATAGGCTCAAAAATAACACAAAAAATAGCAAAAATAGATGATACTCTAGCAGTAGCAATAGCCGGGCAGCTATCAGATGCAGAGTATATGATTAAAGTTGCAAAAGCTGAAAGGAGATTAATGGAGCTACGTCGCGGATTTCCACTTACTGTAAAA
>DATDLD010000012.1:0-4725 GCA_036519475.1 Candidatus Nitrosopolaris sp.
TGATAAGGAACATTATGTCTAGAATATTTACCACTTAGTTTCTTTTCCTGTACATCTATTGGTATTGTTAGATGGCTAACTCCCCTCTGCGCTAACGCAGTTCTACATGCAATATCAACTGCCATTTCTGCTTGCTCTGGACTTTCTATCATGCTATTGTAAACTGTGACATCAGAATATAGCTGTATTAGGTTAACATCCTGTTGATAGCTGGAATTCATTAAATCAGAGTATGTGGTTCCTGTAATAGCAACAACAGGAGTACTATCCGATTTAGCATCATATAATCCATTTAATAGATGGATGGCACCTGGGCCAGATGTAGCAACACATGCTCCAAGCTTTCCAGTATATTTTGCATAGGCGGAAGCCATAAATGCTGCAGATTCTTCGTGTCTTACAAGTATGAATTTAATTTTGTCTTGCCTACGTCTTAAGGCTTCAATAAATCCATTTATACCATCACCAGGTAACCCGAAAATTGTATCAATTTTCCAATCAAGCAATTCTTCAGCTACAATATCAGCTGTACGCATATTTTCATATTCACTCATTGAATGCTCAATAAACCCACGATCTTCTTTATTACAGTTGTGAAGAGGTAGATTCTCTAGATCTTCTATCCAGCCTTTTATTTATCTAATTTTTACTGGTTTGGTATGTCTTTGAGCGTACTTTCAATTGCTTTTTTTAGGGTCTCTGTCACAAGAGGAAGTATTCTTGGATCATTTACCTTGGGGATTATATAATCCTCTTTTAAGTGAGTCTTTACAACTAGCGAAGCGATAGCATATGATGCAGTTACAAGCATCTTTTCATCTAATTCTTTTGCTCTCGTATCTAACAAAGCTCTAAGAACTGATGGAAATACCACAGCATTATTTACTTGATTTGGATAATCGGAACGCCCAGTGCCTACAATTCTTGCACCTGCTTTAAGAGCATCTGATGGAAGGATTTCGGGCTGTGGGTTGCTAAGGGGAAACACAATTGCATCATGGTTCATTGATTGTACCATACCTTCAGTTACTAGTCCAGCTTTACCAGATACACCTATGAAAACATCTGCTTTTCTAATTACTTCTTCCAAACTTCCTACTAATTTGTTGGAATTGCTGTTCGTTGCTATTTCTTGCTTGTCTGAATTTTGAGAATTAACAGTTAAAAGGTCTTTCCTTCCCTCGTATATTGCTCCCTTGCTATCCGTTACTACAATATTTTTGGAGCCCGCTTCTTTTAAAATCTTGAAAATTCCATAGCCAGCAGAACCTGCCCCTGATATTACTACCTTTATATTGTCTATTTTTTTATCTACTATTTTTAGAGAATTTATCAATGCTGCCAATGTGATTACGGCTGTTCCGTGCTGATCATCATGAAACACAGGTATTGAGAGCTCGTCTCTGAGCCTTTTTATTATATCAAAAACCTTAGGTGATTCTATATCTTCGATATTTATTGCTCCAAAACACGGCTCAATTGCCTTGACAAACCTGACTATTTCCTCCTTATCTTGTGTAGCAATACATAATGGAATTGCATTAATATTACCTAGGACTTTGAACAAAACAGATTTTCCTTCCATTACAGGGAGTGCTCCTTCTGGGCCAATATTTCCAAGACCAAGAACCCTTGTTCCGTCACACACTATGGCTACGTTGTTCCACTTTGAGGTATAATCATAAATTAACTCTTTGTTTTTACTTATCTCTTGAGCTACCGATGCTACTCCTGGAGTATAAATTAATCCAAGTGTTCCTATTTCTTCATGACCGAAACTAGCATCGATGGAAACTCGATTATGTATTTCGATCTTCCCTCTTAGCGTCCTATGAAGGTTGATGGCGTCCTCATTTGGTATATTCAGTGATATGCCCCCTTTTTCTGCTATCGGCAGCAAAACGTGCAATTAATAATATGTCCAACGTATTTGATAAAAAAGAGTTGTATTTGAATCCACCTGCATTTTATGTCACCGACGAGTGTAGCATATTCTGAAAATAAATAGTTCTTACCAAAGAATACCGATATCAGAATTTCCAATCACGACCCACATAAAAAATCAGGTTAGTCTCTTCCGTCTTAGCAATGTGGATTTACTCTTTGTATGCCTTTATTTTCTATTCATACCAGCCTGTGCTTGTTCACGATTAAGCTTGGAATAATTGTTGGCTCTGTTTACCCAAATTATCATCATTTACCTTTTGCAGCATCAAGAATTAATTTTGCGATCTCATCTGGGTGTGACACATATGATGCGTGACTAGCATTAATTGAGATTGTTGTAGCATTCATCATTGTAACCTACTGCACCAGCAACAATAATAACAAAAGACTAACTATTTTTTATAGCTGCACAATAAGAATCAGAAAAATATTAACAAAGATAGACAAAAACGACCATTTGACTTGCATCATACATAAATCAATTTATTGCAGTATATCGATACAATTTGAAGATAAATGAATAATAACAAAATGTCAGCAAATAAAGATAAAGTAGTGATACTCACTGGAAGTTTAACTGGGATAGGTTATGAGATCAGTGCATCTGGGGAATACGAGTAATTCCATTCCCGCAGTATCTACTCAGAAAGGATCTAGTGTATCGGTGATAGGCGATACTTATCGAATTATTATTGATAGTGACCCAACCAGTGGTGCTTACGCTTTAGTGAATATGCTTTCCAAGAGGTTCGCTGCCTCATTCTCATGTCAACTTCCATGAATATACTAAAAGAGAAACGCTCCAGTTCCTCCCCATGGATAACGCTTGCAATCTTGAGCAGCCTTGGTATTATAGCCATGTCTGCAGAGACCATGGTACTTCCAGCAATTCCAGATATTATCCATGAACTGGCTATATCCTATGAGAATTCGTCGTGGATATTGGCTGTGTTACTAGTTATGGGGGCAGTTATGACCCCTATTGCGGGGAAGCTGTCCGATGTTTATGGTAAGAAGAGAGTACTACTGATACTTTTAGGAGTCTATATAATAGGTCTTTTATTAGGTTCACTGGCATTCAATTTTCTTACACTTGTTACTGCTAGAGCAATACAAGGTATAGGAATTTCAATGTTCCCTATAGCTTTCAGTATTCTAAGAGAGAAGTTTCCACCGGCTAAGCTTGCAATAGCACAGGGCATATTTAGTTCTACACTATCTGGAGGTGCGGTAATAGGTTTGATAATTGGAGGAATTATAGTTGATGACTTTGGATGGCGGGCAACTTTCTTACTCATTACGCCTATCGCAATAATTCTCTTTTTAATAATTGCTAGGTTTGTCCGTGTTGGAAAAGAACAACAATATGTCTCAAATAAGGCCTCTGAATTTTGTTGTAGGTTTACTCATGTAAGACAAGATATACTATTAACAGAGAATACGACTGTTACCAGTATTAGTAATAATGATAAGGCAGTAAGCAAGAGCTTAGACATAAAAGGAGCAATTACACTCTCCTTTGTGATTATCTCATTTTTAATTACTATTCAATTTTTGGAAAAGCCCATCACGTTTAGCAATTTAATACAAATTATATTATTTTCAATTGGATCGGTCGTTTCTTTAGTCTTATTTGTAAGAATAGAGCAGAAAACAAATTTTCCACTAATTGATTTCAAGATTCTAAAAAATAAGATCATACTTTATGCAAATATAATTAACATGACTGTAGGACTCACTGCGTTAATGGTGGTGTATCAGACGCTTCCTATCTTGATACGAAGCCCTCCGCCAGCTGGATTTGGAGGAGATGCATCAAGTATAGCAAATGTACAACTGCCATATATGATAGTGTCGTTGATATTCTCGGTAGCTTCCGGTTTTATGGTATCTAAATTTGGGAATGTGGGACCTACTATGGTAGGAACTATCGTTACTACCATAGGCTTCTTTATCCTTTTCTTACATCATCCTGCAGATGCCTCAATAGCTGCAGTTCTTGTCATAGTGGCTGTTGGATTAGCCTTAATGCAAATTGGTTCGGTGAATGTCGTGTTGACTTCAACCCCAAAACAGTTCAGTGGAATATCATTAGGAATGAATCTACTAATTTACCTTATTGGATCCTCGGTGGGGCCTGTGATTGCAGGTATGTATTTGCAAGCTGATCAGGTAATTACGAATTCATCAGGTAGTATTTCAACCTCATTCCCATCTCCAGAATCATATAGTATGATTTTTCTTACTGCTACTTTAATTTCATTATCATCTGTAATATTTGCAATTCTTCTAAATAGAAGTATGTCGAACCGGAGTGGAGAAGTTAAAGAAATAGGAGTTCCAACTTGAAAATTCTAAAAAATGGTTTGTTTTGTTATCTTAACAAGAAACAATACTATCACGATAATTCTAACGATTGGTACCAAATGGTTATAATCACGCATCACGATAATTCCCAAATTTTCTCTTGTTTTCACCAGGCAATTTTCAACTATTCATTATAAGAGGAAGGCGCTAGTCTCCGGCTCTCAGGACGGTGAACAGGTTTTGTTCCTGCACTGGACCCAATATAGTTTGTACTGGTTTCAGCAACGTTATACAATTCAAAAGGAGTAGTTCAGTCTACGAGGTTTGGCTATACAGATTTGCAATAATTACGATCAGGAAAAAAATCCTGCTTCGCAATTTTGCTGGACACCAAGATCTAATTTGTACTAGTAACCAGTAAATTCTTCAATCTTTATTCTTCCCTCTGGAATATGCAAATCATCTTGCAGC
>DATDLD010000013.1:0-2053 GCA_036519475.1 Candidatus Nitrosopolaris sp.
TTGTCATTACATACAGGACAGCAATCAAACACTTGGGAACCTTTTAACAGGGATACGGCCCACAGACAATTGTTACAAATAACCAAGTCCCTATTTTCAGTACCTTTTTTTGCGCTCATATTTGTGATTATAGATTATGAGACGATGAAATATATAATTAGTTAACTAATTGGCCAGTATACCAAAATTAAGGTGAGTGCCGGTTTTTTAATAAGCCCAATACAAAGCTTAATTATCGCACCGAACTTGCATGGTATTGATACCACAATTTAGTAAATAAATAGAAGATTCAAAATTTAATGATTTAAAGGTTAATACGGAGAATTTGGTTTCTATCATCTATTCTTTCTTCTTTCAAAATAGTCTGTGAAATGTCTAATGACGTAAATAATTGCAAATGTCCCTCCAAGAGATAGAGAAATAATAGACATCAGCCATATTATGTCACTCTTCTGCATACCCATATCTTCTATGACTAGCAAGGAATTAAAGGTAACTTGTTTGTTAAAATCCTAAGCCTCTAATGCGATCACACTATCCATATTATATATCTAATTTGGGCTATTTCAATTAGATTTGGAAAATTGATAAAACTAATCGTAATATACTAATAAGATCATTAATGCTGGATTATGTCTGATAGACCATTAAAAATTATCGGAAATATGACAATCTAACTCATCTTAATATTCTCTATTCCCAGATAATCAATCGAAATGCTTGAGAAAAGATGCGCATATAAAAGGTATTACTAGATAAATCCACATACCAATGGAAGACAAATCTATACTACTAAATAATAATATTAAAATGAGATACTTGGAATCAAAACAAGGCGTCCGTATTTCTGATAGACACATTTTGTTTATACATGGTCTTGGTTCATCGGCTGATAGATGGTTAGATATTCCTGATGCAATATCAATGTACTATCACACGATAGCCGTTGACTTAATTGGTTTTGGAGGAAGTGACAAACCAACAGATGTTAATTATACCATTGAACAGTTCTCAGAATTCATTCTAGAATTTATAGAGAAAATTGGTCTAAGTGGTGATGATAGAAAAATTACATTAGTAGGTCATTCGCTAGGAGGATATATAGCTGTTGATTTTGCTATAAGAAATAAGGGACTGATAGAAAAGCTTGTGTTACTAGATTCTTCGGGCTTTCTGAAAGGACCAACACCTCTACTTGAGCAATACCTTAACGCCGCTAAATATCCATCATATGATAGTGTAAGGAATGTATTTGAACAAATGGTGGCTCAACCCTGGAAAGTCTTGCCTGTAATTATCAATATTTTTATATCAAGGATTAACTCACTTGGTGCAAAATATCCATTTGAATCAGCTTACCAGAATAGTACTACTACCCAGATTGACTTATCAAGATTAAAATCTATCGAAGATATTCCTACATTGATAATATGGGGCAAAAGCGATAACTTGATACCAATAGAGTATAGTGAGCCGTTCAAGCAAGTTTTTAAGAATTACAGAGTCGAAATGATAGAAGATGCTGGCCATGCACCCTTTGTTGAGAAACCCGCTATCATATGCGAAATCTTGCATTCATTTTTATCACAAAATAATTAATGCATAAATGAAACCGCCTCGTTTCAATAAAGTCTATTTTAAAAGTCATAGCCGGTGCCAACAATGTTGCTAGGCCAATTACAGCAGAGCTGCCTGTTACTACAGCGACTGGGATTTATTTTTCCTCATGGCTTATTTTATCTAAAAATGAATAAATGAGTCACTTTACTTAAGGATTTAGCAATGTTTAGAACGTTCTGAAGCTCTGAATTCGTCTATTACTGGTTTATCTTTTTGGTCTCTAACCAAGGAACTTTAACCTATAGTAACTTATCATATTGCATATACGATATATATAAATAGGTTAATGTCCATATATTATATCGTATGACCGATATAATATTTGAAGAAGTGATTGTAAATTGATACCAATGTCAGAAGAATCTATTGTAAATGCAGTCGAAAAAGTCAATAAGAGTGTAGTCAACATTGCCAGTGTTAGGATGATGCAAGA
>DATDLD010000014.1:0-2300 GCA_036519475.1 Candidatus Nitrosopolaris sp.
GTTGAGAATTTTGGTTTGTCTCCTCTTGAAGCTGCTGCGAATGGAACTCCTTCTATCGTAGCTAAAGGAAGTGGCGTGTTAGAGATTCTCGGGGATAGTAAAGGCATTTTGACTTTTGATAGTAATAACATATCCCAGTTAGACGAAACGGTAACACACTATTATGGAGATTCAGGTAAACTCCTTTGTCTTGCAGAGAAAGCATGGCACAACGCGCAGAAATTCAATTGGGGTGTGCATGGACAGTCACTTCAAAAGATTGTCTACGAGTTCATATAACTGTTAAAATCAGAACTAGAATTTTCCCATACACCGTACTCTCAATCATTACGGCATGATTATTAGGATTAACTTTAATCAGTATGCATCCCATATGCACGCAAATGGTGTCTGAACTTACGGTATCAACTATAATTATTTCTGTTATTAAATGCGCCACCAAATCCTTGGGCATTATTATAAATTTTTCCCCTCTGAATTCAGACCAAGGAGGTTCATGCTTACTCTACATTATAGAGATAATATTTTGTTATGTAAATCTGAAATATTCGAGTTTTGAATAGCATTTCTCTTTCACAAAAGGATGTGTAGACCTTTGCACGACTATTTAGGGTCTTTAATATGAATTATCTAGAGATTCAGATTTAATTATTAATATAAAAGCGGGATGGTATCAAATAATTTTATTGCGGCTATTATGGCTTAGCTGGAAGGATATCAAAAATCCTGCTTCTGGAGGAGCAGAAGTTTTTACACATGAGGTTGCAAGGAGACTTATAGTGATGGGATACGAAGTAGATCTCTTTACTTCTCGATTTCGACACAGTTTGCCATCTGAGGACATCGATGGTGTCAATTTAACAAGAGACGGGGGTAAATATACGGTATATACCAGAGCACGAGAATATTATAGAAAGAATAAAAGTCGATATGATGTAGTCATCGACGAAATAAATACAAAGCCATTCTTGACCCCTCTATTCGTCAAAGAAAAACCAATATTAGCTATGTTTCATCAGCTTGCTAGGGAATTTTGGTTCTATGAGACTTTTTTTCCGATAAGCTATCTAGGTTACTATTATTTTGAGAAACAATGGTTATCCCATTACAAGAATATACCCACAGCCACAATTTCAAATTCTTCTAGAAGCGACTTAAAAGCAATGGGTTTTAAAAAGATTTTTGTAATTCCACAGGGCTTAAGCGCGATTCCCCTGGCGACGACAGTGAAAAAGGACTCTAGACCTACTTTAGTTTTTTTGGGACGGTTGAAAAAAGCAAAGCTTCCTCATCATGCGATCGAAGCATATTCTTTAATCAAAGAAAGTATTCCTGATGCAAAGATGTGGATCATTGGAAGTGGCCACATGCTTGATGACCTTCAGAAGTACAAAGTGGAAGATATAGAATTTTGCGGTCACGTAACAAACCAGCAAAAATATGATTTATTAAGCAAGGCACACCTAATTCTTGTTCCTGCAGTACGGGAAGGATGGTCTTTGGCAGTAACAGAAGCAAATGCGATGGGCACACCCGCTATAGGCTATAATGTTCGAGGCCTGAGGGATTCCATTGTTGACGGGGAGACAGGGATTTTGGTCAAGGAAAATTCCCCATATGGTCTTGCTCGTTGTGCGATGTCTTTATTAAAAGATACATTACGGCTTTGCAAGATAAGTTCTAATGCTTTAGCTTTTTCGAAGAGATTTAGTTGGGATAAAACGTCCAAAGAGTTCGACAAAGTCCTCAAGACTATTATCTAATAATGTCAAAATTTACATAGCGTCCTTCGACTCTAAAATCAAACATCCAGGTTAAGCAGCATTAGTAAAATTTCTTAGATTCTTCTTCATGTCGGACATACCACTCGTACGACAGGTTTGATATGATATCAACTGAATAAAGACCCTCGATCAATAAATCAACTAGAAAAGCCGAATTGCATTTATAGAAGTATGTCGTTTTTGAGGTATGTTTAATCTAGGTTCATCTCTTATGAATCGGTACAAACAAATTGCTGGAATATCAGTTGCTACTGTTATTCTACTCTTAATCTTTGTGCCGATTCAAAACAAACAATCATTATCTACAGTGGGTTCGCCTTCACCTTACGAGGTTCAGGGTGTTAGTCCACAATTGCAATCTCAAGCAGCAGATAACGCATTGAAAGCCGCAGGTGCGCCACCCCAGGCCTTGGGAGCGGCTAAAGAGGCTTTTCTGGCCGAGACAGCTAAAGGATCTCCCCAGTTTGAGATAACAGGAGCAGCTGCAGCAGCTGCAGCCGCCTCTGGTGCTTCCCC
>DATDLD010000015.1:0-7750 GCA_036519475.1 Candidatus Nitrosopolaris sp.
AATGACTTGGTCGAATACATTGAAGGAGAACGAACTTTTAAAACAACTTCCAAAGGAATCCACCTTTTGCATATGTACAATGAAATGGGAGAGCTAATTACTCCAAAAAACAAATACTGACAGAAAGTATACTTCTTTAGATCTCCAAAAAATGGGAAAGGATTCGAAGCTAATTCTTAGAGATAAATATTTGTAAACTTAGTATATTCGGTGTAGAACTTTAGCGAGGCTTTGAGAAATTTTAGTTCTGATATAAAATGATCTCACAACCCACCATGTTCTGTTTCAAAGGCAATCGAACCTCATAAAAAGATACAGAATGGAAGTCGGTTATTTATTTTTGCTTCTCATATATAAGGCCTTTAAGTCTTTCACAAATCTATTTTTCTTAATATACAGCTCCTTCGTCTTACGTGGTTTTAATTCAGACAAGGCATAAGAGCTCAAGAGAGGAAAGTAAATAGAGGAATCGCCGTAGACTACTACATTTCCTTTATGTGATGTCTTAATTTTTCCCCAACTTTTGCCTTCTTGCAGTGTGGCTCCAGACAACCCCCCTGTATCAGGTCGCGCGTCTGTAAATTGGATGATATAATCGTGCCCTCCTTCTTTTACTTTTAATATTTGATACAAGGCTGGTCCAGTCTGCTGGAAAAAGTTCTTTGGAACTCCTCCTCCTAATTCAAGTCCGCCTGATCGTTTGGATTTCCAAAGTATAGCAGCAGATTCAGCAATATCTAAAATTACGTTCGGGAATATACCTCTTCCCTCAAGCAAGAGAGGAAGGTAATTTAGACCAATTGAGGAATCACTAATAGACGGAACATAGATTGGTACCTTTTTTTCATAAGCAGCCACCACAAACGATTTTTCGGGGTGTTTTGAATTTTCACTTGCCGCTTTACCCAATGCATACATTATATCGGCAGTCGACATAAATTGGGGCATTTCTCTTTGATTTCTGTTAATTTCATTTTGAATGATAATGTCTTGGGCCTGCAATGTACCCATTTCTTTTATATAGACATCATATATCCTGACAATCTCCTTGGAATAGAGGATATCATCATCAACGTTAAAATGGCCTTGGCGAACAGGAAGGTTGTATGCAAAATGCAAGTCATGATATACATTAGCGCCCGTTGAAACGATCCAGTCGAAGAATCCATTTTCAATCATTATGGCAATTGCTTTACCCATTCCAATAGGGGTCATAGCTCCTGCGAGGGTAAGACAGACAGTCGAGTTCATTTGAATCATCTCTTTCATTACCTCTGCGGCTTCTGCAAGTCTTCTGGCATTGTAGCCCGTAGCGCCATAAAAATTCATTAATTGCGAAATAGTCATTCCAGAAAAAACAAGAGGAGGATCAATTTTCTTTCCCGTAAACGAGTGGACCCGATTCACATCTTGATAATACTATCGTCCCTACTTTTAAAAAATTCTATTTCATAATTTTCCACAGGTATTAGTTTTTGAATTGTTAGCGCGCAGAAATAATTCAGGAGCAGACTAGTTCTCTTGCACATTTTTTTTAATTCGACTCCTCTCCTGTGTGCCCGTCTGAGTCGGTGTCATCTGATAGACTCTATGAAAACATCTTACCTGACTGCTTCATTACCTTATAACAAATGGTTGAGGACGAAGAAAAAGCAATAAGAATCCCATAAGATTTTTATTGAATTCTTAAGTTAGTTACACTAATGGGTTTCCTTAGATAATGGCCGAAAAAAAAAATGGAGAAGAGCCAATAAAGGAACCTGCACAAGATTATTATGCAGGGTATTACTGGGGCAATAATCCGTACACCTCTGACGAGCTTCCTGGGCGGAAAAGCGACGAAGAGCTAAAAAATGATATTATAAAAAGTTTGGGAAATAATGATAAAATCAATTTGAATAATATTGAAGTTTCGGTCGTCAATGCTACCGCTACACTTCGAGGGACAGTAAAAACTTATGAAGAAAGACGCTTAGCGGGTGAGTTGACTTGGAAAATACAGGGGGTTGTCAAGGTACTTAATGAACTAAATGTATCAGAGCCAGAGACCGCAGGGCCACGTAAATCCGATTAGCCTTAAGCTAGAATAATAGGCGGATTATGATTTAGGATAACCTCAATCTAAAGCATGCATTAGGTGTAGAAAATATAGACATCTCAGTGACTGATCCCTTAGTTAAAATTTTTTCGAAAGTACAAGTAAGACTCGCTGATGAAAAATGAATGGTTTCCTGATCATGCTGTGTGGTACTACATTGAATAAATGAAACGCTGAAACATGGTAACCTTCTAATCGATCTTGATAGGCAAAAGCGATTTTCTCCATGATCCAAATTCTTCCAATGATCTTCTATAGCTGCGTACTTTGTTACTAGTAATCATCAAAATAGGATGTTGAAGGCGTCTGCCTTGCATGATAGGACTGACTCATAACTGCATAATTCTGCAGCTTGCTATAGTAAAGGAAAGATCTTAAGTAAGCGTCTAGCAACTTAGCAAAATGATAGCAAGTGATGAGATCTATCAAGAAGATTGCGTAAGATTTATGGATAAACTTTGCTCGCAAGGTATGAGAGTTGATGTTATAATTACCTCACCGCCGTATAATATAAATAAAGATTATAGATCTTATTTTGATAATAGGGAAAGAAATGAATATTTAAGTTGGCTATTTCGTGTTGCTAAAAGAAGCTTTTTGATCCTAAAGCATGAAGGTTCATTTTTTCTTAATCTGGGAGGATCATCATTGGATCCCTTACTCCCCTTTGAAGCAGCAAAATCATTCATAAAGGCAGGTTACATTCTGCAGAATACAATTCATTGGATAAAATCGATCTCCTTAGAAAAGGAAGACGTAGCCAAAAACAATGCAATACAGGATTATCATTTATCCATTGGTCACTTTAAACCAATTGTTAGTGAGCGATTTCTGACTGATCTTCAAGAATATATTTTTCATTTTACTAAGAAAGGTAACGTGAAACTTGATAAACTAGCAGCAGGCGTGCCTTACCAAGACAAGACAAACATAGGAAGGTGGAAATCTGCGAAACAGGATAGGAGAGACAGAGGAAACGTGTGGTTTATTCCTTACCCTACTATCCAAGAAGGACGACCTCATCCTGCTGTATTTCCTGAAAAACTCCCCTACCTTTGCACTAGGCTACATGGTATCAAATCTGACATGCTAGTTTATGATCCATTTATGGGAATAGGCAATACTGCACTAGCTTGTATTAATCAGGGAATACAATACATTGGTACAGAGATAGACGCTGATTATATTAGGATAGCTAGAGAAAATATAGTGGAAAGGAAAAAGGCAATAGCCAGAATGCGGAATGAGAGGCTAGAAAATGCCAAAGGACTATTGCAGAGAGATTAATTGTTGTTAAGGCAAAAAGTTTCGAAATTAGACTTAGGACCCCTCGCGATTAATGAATGAAATTATTCAGAGTTAAATTCTATACAATTCCAGAATATGCGATACAATTCCAGAATATGCGATACAATATGGCTAGTCAAACTTTAGCTGAAAAGATGAAACATAAGTAACCTGCTCAGTCGTCTTCAGCAATAATTAATTCGATCCATATTTCTTTTATCTCATTATGATATACTTTTATCTCCTTTATCCAATGTAGTGATATTGATCGCTTGTTCGATGTTTGAAACGAAAATGACGCCGTCGCCGTCATCATCTCCTGTTCGCGCCTGATCCGTAATCGTCTGGATCACAGAATCAAGCAGGTCATCTGGTACCGCTATCTCAAATTTCATTCGAGGAATAACGTCATATGATATGGGCTTTCCTCTCCATTGTAAATGAAGTTCTCTTTGTCTACTCCATCCTGATACTGGAGAAATAGTCATCCCGCCAACTGAAATTTTTCGCAGGCTTTCCTTTACACTATTCATTCGTTCTGTTTTCACAATTGCTTCTACCATCTTCATATGGAGCCAGCGGTTATATCTATCAGTCTTAAATATAATAGTTTAAGCCATGAAAATATCGATCAGAGACAGAGCAGCAATCCGGAAGGACAGGGCACATTATTCCAGGTATGCTCTTTCTGCATGTTGGGTGAGATCTAACCCGATACTTTCCTCTGCGTCCTTAACCTTGAGGCCAATTGTGGAGTTAATTATCTTCATAATTAGCACAGTACCTGCGAATCCAAGAAGTGCTGAGACTGCTACTCCCAAAGCTTCGATGCCTAGCTGTGATGGATTTCCATAGAATAAGCCATTTGGACCCGCTGGATTGATAATTGTGCTAGCAATAAAGCCTATTGCTAACGTACCTATAATGCCCGTAACGCCGTGTACTGAGCCAACATCAAGTACATCGTCTATTTTGAGGCGTTCCTTCAACAATATAATTGCAAAAAATGAGATAAATCCAATTACAATCCCAAGGATCAATGAATTCTGAACGCTAATGAAGCCTGACGCACCAGTTACACCTGCCAAGCCAGCTATCGCACCATTGATAGCAGCAATACCTGACGGCTTGCCAGATCTTTTCCATGAAAGTAAGATCCACACAAGTGAGGATGAAGCAGATGCAGCATGAGTCACAAGAAGAGTGTTAGCTGCTAGGGATCCGGCCGTCAAGGCACTACCTGCGTTGAATCCAAACCAGCCTATCCACAATAATGCAGCTCCAATTGCAGCCAGGGGTACACTGTGTGGTCTGAATATATCAGGGCCAAAATTCCTTCTTCGACCAAGTATAAGTGCAGCAGCAATCGATGATACACCAGCGCTAGTATGGACAACAATACCCCCGGCAAAATCAACGACACCGATGTCTGCAAGCCATCCTTTGCCCCAGACCCAGTGCGCCAGAGGATAATATACGATAATACTCCATAAAACGATAAAAATAACGAAGGAACTGAACTTTAATCTTTCAGCAAACGCACCTGTAATCAAGAGAGGAGTAATTATTGCAAACATCATCTGATAAGAAGCAAAGCTCACCCCAGGAATAGTTGGGGCATAAACTAATGGCTTATCAAAAGGAACATTATTAAATAATATCCAATTAAGACCTCCGATAATACCTCCATGCGATGGAGCGAAGACCAATGTGAATCCTATGACTAACCACAGGATCGAGAGAATTGCTAGACCTGAAAAAGTTTGTACAATTACTGAAAGGGAATTCTTGCTTCGAATTAGGCCAGCTTCAAAAAAGCCCAAAGCAGGTATCATCAGCATTACTAATCCAGTCGATATTAACATCCATGAAGTGTCACCCGAACTTATCGCCATAGTTATGCAGAACAGTACGCACACTAGATAAAATTTTATCCTAGATTAATTTCCTTTATTGTACTTTATTGTATTTGCGTGAGCACCAGAAAGATTATGATATTGTATCGCTATATCATAAAGCCGTCGTCATTATAGAATTTCACTTCTCCTTAATGACTTTCGAAAAGTTGGAATAAACTACTCTACAGTTCTCCTTTGATTTTTCAATTTCCGTACTTCTATTAGAAAAAAGCTCTTCTGGTCTTAAATGCTCATCCGCTATTTCTTGTTTATACTCCTGCGACCAACTTCTAATCATTTTTTCAGTTACTTCAAGGTGAAATTGGATACCGAATAGATTTCCGATTCTGAATGCTTGAGGGTATAGCTTTGATGATGCCATTATCGTCGATGTAACCGGAAGATCATAGGTATCTCCGTGCCACTGAAAAACGCGTAAAGTATCATCTTTTATGTCTTTGAATAGATCCCTTTGCCCGTCTGGCGTGACGGTAACATTCGACCAACCTATCTCCTTTTTCGGTCCTTTGTAAACTCTGCCGCCAATGCTCTGGGCTATAAGTTGTGATCCGAGACATATTCCTAAAAGGGGAACTTTATGTACAAATGCGTCCGTTATGAGTTCTTGTTCTTCTTCTAGATAGCCTACTCCATCGTAAACTGCCATAGGTCCTCCAAGAATGATAATCGCAGCAAATTCGTTTGATCTCTTGGGAATAATGTCCGTCTGAGCATTTATTTCTTCAATAAGATACCCATCTGACTCAAGTAACGGTTTTAGAGTTCCTAAGGTTTCACATCTTATATTTTGAATTGAAAGTATTTTTTTAATCATATACCCACAGATATCGTGCATGGAATACCAGCCGTTATTTATTTGGCTTTGTTTAAAAATGAACTAGCTAAACAGTAGTTCGTCCTTGAGTCTTTCATCCTTAGTGGGAAAAAAATCAATAATTATTAGCGTATACATATTACTGGGCGCAAATCTTTCAGATCATGACATGTGCGTTACTTTTCGAATACAAATAATATTTTAGGCTAACAATCTGCAGGTTTGGAATATTACTTTTTATATCATCTCTCTTTCTTTCGTGTGCATGAAAGCTAACAAGAAAAGGCTACGAAATAGAGCCCACATACTTCAACTTCACAGTATAAAGGACTATTCAATAGCAGAAAAGAATATCAATTCTATCTTGGATAACATGGCAAACTCAGGCGGCTTTGAATCGAGAAACTTGTCTGCTGGGGTCGATATCTTAAAAAGAATACAGGGTGAGAAAGACTGTACTAAATTCCTATCTTTCGTTGGAGCTTTAATATCCACAGGTAGCAGAGGAATTATCCGGGACATGTTAAAAAACAAAATGTTTGATTGCGTTATTACTACTTGTGGCGCTCTTGATCATGATATTGCTAGGACTTATGGCAAGTATTACGCAGGTGACTTTAGAATGGATGATAGCATTCTCTTAAAGCAAAAAATTCATCGCTTAGGGAACGTTCTCGTCCCGATGAATAACTATGGTCCATTGATAGAAAAGAAGGTGGGCCATTGTTTAGATATTATGTATAAAAAAGGAAAGACTGCCCTTTCTATCAATGAAATTATAAGTTATATCGGGGCTACCCTTGACGAATCCTCGTTTCTTTTCTGGGCACATAAGAATAAAATTCCTGTTATAGTACCGGGCATAGTTGATGGCGCAGTAGGAAGTCAAATTTGGCTATTTAATCAACTACATAATGATTTCAGAGTTGATATTTTAGGAGATCAAACGATATTATCTGATATCGTTCACGAAGCAAAGAAAACTGGTGCGTTTATGATTGGAGGTGGAATTTCAAAACATCATACGCTATGGTGGAATCAATATAGAGGCGGGTTAGATTATGCCGTATACATTACAACGGGTTCAGAATGGGATGGCAGTCTAAGTGGTGCTCTTGTTACAGAAGCAATATCATGGGGTAAAGTCAAGACTAGGGCTCGGCAAACAACGATTCATGGCGAGGCGACCACGATATTGCCCTTTATTTATGGAGCCCTCTTGTAGCGAAGGACATTACTCAGGAGTACGTGCACCAGTTATCATCTTAGGAAGCTTTTGTTGGTATGTGACATGATAAAATCCTAGGTAGTTATTATCCATAATCGAAAAATTTGAAAGGCTGGAGTAATCCATAAGTACTCATACAAGTGTTCCGTTATTATGGAATTTTTTGATACAAGCATAGTGGAGCAAATCGAGATGAAGATGATACGCCCATCTCAATTCGCTGTGAGGGATAAGTTTCAAAAGATGACCAATGAGGATGAGACCCTACATATTAGCATAAGAGAACACGGTTTACTGCAACCAATATTAATAAGACCAATCTCTCACGGCTTTGAGATTGTAGCTGGTCACAGGCGGTTCCATGCTTGCCGGTCTCTCAGATGGCGCTTTATCCCATGTAAGAT
>DATDLD010000016.1:0-14608 GCA_036519475.1 Candidatus Nitrosopolaris sp.
ATACTTAGAGAGAATGTATACAACATAAGTTTTATAAAGTTTTATATGAAGAACGAAATTCATTGTGCTGGAGCTCCGGTGGTGTAGTCCGGTTAAGCATTTCGCCCTCTCAAGGCGACGATCCCGGGTTCGAATCCCGGCCGGAGCAGAATTAATAATCAGTGCAGGTTCAGAAGTCCGGTAATTGTACTTCATCTTTAGCTGAGCTTTCACCCAGCAAATAAGTGGACTGCCTGAAAAATCATCATCACCCTACATTAATACGAATCAGTCAGTATAAGTAAAAAGCTTTTTACTTCATCCGCAGCACACTTGTCTTCGACGTATTGTTTTTATTATTATACGGCACTCGCTTCTGTTCAGGGAAACCCTGCATCAGATTTGGGCAATTGAAGTAACCTTGGCGTTTGATACTTTAGTGAAGCACTAGGACTTGTTTTGATAAAAGCGATCTAATGAGCCTCAATCACACCTATGGTTCAAAATATCAATGCAGGTTGATTTCTAGAGGATACTACTCGTATTAGTTCTACTGTTTTTGATTGTGATTAGCTGTTTTATCTGTTGAGGATATGATCGCCATAATTGTGTTCTTAATCTTTTCAACGTCTGCACCTGAGCTTATCGATAAGCAAAGGATGTCGCTGTTCAGGGGAAAAGTCACTAATACAACTTTTTGATGTTCGATTAGACTATATTTCACATTTCCTAACTTGTCACTAAGGTCGTGAAGTAATGCCATATTCGATAAAGAATACATCTACATAATCTGCTCATCCTGGCCATCTAATAATGGTTCAACACCTTCTTGATATCCCCCTTCCACAACCCCACCTTTGCTATTTACAATTCCAATGAACCGTATTTGGGGATCTAATTTGACTATCCTCTCACATAGATTGCCTTTCACTATTCACTAATAATAAATGGTAATATAAATCGGTTAACCTAACCAGTTAGGACTAGTTTGAATAAGATAGTGGAACATTTGTAGTAGATGCAATGCACAGATCACTCACGTTAGCTTTCCATTGAGTCCTTTTCTGATTTTCTCGTCACCAAAGAATGACCTTGCTTGATGTGAGAATAGTGGTGAAGCCTTACGAACTCTGCAATCTTGTTGTCAGTAAAATACTTTAGATTGTATCTTGCCAAGACAGAACCACAATCATTGCAATATACTTCTTTGAACGTCATATGTTAAGTAAAGTGACTAACTGTATCTTAAAGTTCACTTGCGCTAGAGCTTACCCTCTAATATTTTCGTCATTCGCAATAGGGCATCTCTTCGTATTTAACTCTTGGTGGCAAGAAAAGGTACCTGATTTGGGCCTGATTTGTTGTTGCCTACGAAACGCAATCGTGTTACTTTGTAATAGATTATCTCTCCTCTCCTCTCTATAACTGCCACAACAGCAAGCTTTCCCATTGTACCGATTTCTTCAATAGCCTTAGCGAAGACGCTAGCTTGAATATCACTACCTTCATTAATCCCAAATATGACATACTTTGCAGGCTTTTGTTCGAATTCCCCTCTTTCGTATACACGGAAATCAACTCCGAAACCAAACCCTTCCTTTGCGACATAGCCTCTACTTCTTAGGTCACGGTAAATCAGAAACCGAGTAAGGATATCCTTGTCATGTTTCAAAGTCATTGCAATAAGTGAATCGAAATCAATATTATTCCCCCCTTTACTATATAGTATCAACCGTTTCGTATGGAGTAGATACAGTGCTTCATAGGGCTGAAGAACATATTCAGAGTTTTCCAATTCACCAAATCCTTTATTTCTTAACTGGTCTTGGAACTTTTCATGAACTAAAATTTTTAGGCCTCTCGGAGCAACAGATGCCTCTATGGAAGTGGCAAAATCAACATCTGAAATAGGAGCATTTTGGGAAGACATAACGATTAAATCACACTGAGACCACATTTAAATATTCAAATAAGTGATTAAATTGAAAGGAGTTAACTATCGCGAAATTAGAGGGATGCCATATGTGAGAAGAGAATACATCTCCGGCAAACCGCAGATTAAAATTGCCAGGTTTTCGTCTGGAGAAGCCAAGAATAATTATGATTATAGAGTTGAATTGGCTGTCACTGAAAAGATTCAGATCAGGCATAACGCCTTAGAAGCTGCTAGACTTGCGGCAAATAAAACCATGGCAAAAGCAGGTGAGACTAGTTTCTTTTCTATGCTCAAAGTCTTTCCACATGTGATCTTGAGAGAAAACAAAATGATAGCTACAGCAGGTGCCGATCGTCTGCAGGAAGGCATGAGGAGGGCTTTTGGTAAATCAACCGGCTTGGCCGCTAGAGTTCATCCAGGTCAAGTAATATTTGAGGCAAACATTATGGCCAGTAATTTGAATCTCGTTAAGCAGGGGTTTAAGGTGGCTGCTAGCAAAATAGGTTGTCCTACTGTGACACGGGTTATACCCTTAAAGGAGCAAACTTTAGTAGACAATGATTAAAGTTTAGTTACTTCTAAATTCCATAAAATTTGAATTCCTTGATCCTTGCTAATAATTCCCCCTTCCTCAATAGTTTCCTGCTTTATGATACTTGGTGCTTTAAGGGTTAACTGAAAGCAAGAGCTAGCAAATGAAGTCATGATAAAGAACGCTGCCCAAAATAAATGAGTATACTATGGAATAATCAATATGTCAACTCACAGGTGTAGGAAAAAATTTATTGTGCGACTCTAAGAATCCATTATCCAAGGAACGAGGATGTTACGGGTTATATCAGATCTAGAAGATCATCGCTTTAATGGAAGAACGGTACTAGTAAGAGTTGACTTTAACGTCAGTATCACCAATGGATCTATCGGGGAAGATTACCGGATTAGGATGGTCATCCCGACCATCGAATACTTATCCAAGCGCGGATCCAAAGTGGTGTTGGCATCTCACCTGGGTAGGCCAAAAGATCGTCAAGATGACTATTCTTTGAGGCCTGTAGCTGAAAGATTATCTAACATCATAGAAGAAGGCAAAGTCAGTTTTGTTGAGGAGAGCGTGGGACGAAAAGTTCATCAGGAAATAGAGCATATGAATAAGGGAGATATATTATTGCTAGAAAATTTGAGATTTTACAAGGAAGAGGAATCTGATGAAAAGGCATTTTCTGAACAGCTAGCCTCACTAGCAGAAATTTATGTAAATGATGCCTTCAGCACTTCACATAGAAAACACGCTTCAACATACGGTGCTCCAAAACTGTTTGATGTGAGGTTAGCTGGATTCAATTTGTACAAAGAAGTAGAGTACTTGTCAATGATTAAGCATCGACCCCTAAAGCCACTTACTATAGTAATAGGTGGGGTAAAGATAAAGGACAAGATAGCTGCATTAGAAAATCTACTTCCAAAAGCAGATCAATTGGTAATAGGAGGAGCAGCTGCCTATACATTTCTGAAAGCAAAGGGAGTGAATACAGGTAACTCTCTGATTGATACGGAACATTTGCCTTGGGTTACAAGAGCGTTATCGACATTTGATGACAAAATACTTCTTCCGTCGGACCATGTGGTAGCTTCCTCTTCCGCTGACCTTTATTCTAGAATGGTCAAAGGCGATATCCCTACAGGAATGGCAGGGTTTGATATAGGGAGTGAAACGATTGAACGTTATTCATCGACAGTCGGAGGACATGGTCAGGGCACAGTATTTTGGAATGGTCCGATGGGCCAATTTGAGATACGAGCATTTGCTAACGGTACGATCAATGTTGCTAAAAGTATGGCTTTAGCTTTCTGGAGAGGCTCGAAGACTCTGATCGGTGGAGGAGATACATTAGAAGCGATGAAAAGGGCTGCTGTTTCAGAAGGCGAGGTTAGCCATGTTTCTACGGGTGGAGGAGCAGCCTTGAAGTTTCTTGCTGGAGATGAAATGCCGGGAATCGACGTATTGGATCGAAAAATCTGAGATGAGAAGCTTCATTTTATGAAACCTGTCATTTCGTGCAGGATAATCAGCACGCTATTTATCACAATATATTTATTTTTACTGCTTTTAGATAGGAAACGACTTTATTATCTGCTCCCAACATTAGCGTATATTCCCCTGGCAGTACGTCAGCTGACGGGGTAAAAATAAACGAGATTTGTTTTGATTTACCAGCACCGATTTGGGACGATTCTTCACTAAAGTAGCCTGTTGAATTTGAAATATCTCCAGTAGAAGAGATCGTGCTTGCTGCTGTCATGTTCACAGTAACGTCTGAAGTGGCCTGAACAAGGACTTTTATTTCAGCACTATTACCACGAGTAAGATTTAGCTCTTCAGGAGTAGTAGAAACTAGAAACGGTAATTGTTTATTGACATTCAGTCTTCCAATCTTATTCTCTGACCACTCCGTAAACCAAAGCTGACCATTATGCCCCCCTGAAAATTGCAAGGCATTTGCAATTCCGCAACTCTGGCTGGTAAAAGAACATTGTCCCCATAATTTATTTTGACTTGGAATCCAATATTCAACTAATGTCAAATTCGAGGGATCGAAACGAGCAATCTTATTGCCAACATGCTCGTTGAACCATAATTCTCCGTTTTCACCTATTTTGATCCAATAAGGAAGAGTATAGGCTCCGACAGGACGTTTATTGGTGTCACCAAAAATTCTGGATGAAACTTGCGAGGTACTAAACTTCGTAATACTTCCAGTGGACGCGTCTAGTTTGTAGAATATACTCGTTCCATGATCTGTAATCCAAGGATTTCCCAAACCATCTAATGTAATTCCCACTGGCGAATTCAACTCCTTGGGCATATCAAAGGATTCGAAATTTCTATCCCCAATGTTATACTTGAAAATCTCACCCTTTCTTTGAAATGACAACATGCTTACCCATACAGAATTATTTTTAGTGTCATAGGCAACTGACCCAGTACTTATTAGATCAGGATCCATCCCTTTAAACTTCTCAGTAGGGATTGGGATCCTAGAAATGCCTTCAGATGTACCGTTCTTTAATTTAGCCTTGTCAGCAAACCACAACGAAGGCGAACGTATACCTACAAAGTATACATTTCCCATACTATCGAAATCCATAGCTACAGGATACGTTGTTCCAAAGGATTTTGACTTTTCTGGAATAGTATACATCTCAAATTCGTGAGACGAGTTAATAAACCGCCAAATCGCATTTTGCTTCTCATCGGTAAACCAAACATCTCCTCTCTGATCAATCTTTACGTCCCAGACCTGCGAAGAATCAATAGGGCTTTTTCGTGCGTTCCACTCCGGGATTGTAAATTCCTTATCAAATTTATTTTCCTTTATATTGTAGCTTCCTAACGTTCCGTTCTTCGTCGAGACATACCAGACATTCGTAACGTTGCCGTCAAGTGCAATTCCAAGAGGCATCTCGCAACGTCCGGGAAGACTATATTCAACAATAAATTCATTTGAATTAGGTTTAGCGTATTGGCCGCAAAAAAGCTGTTGAAATCTAGCGATACTATCAGCTTTAGAACGTGAAGCAAGTTCTACATTCGACGACGTATCTACAGGACCGCTATTATTATTAGGTCTAAATAATCCCCAATAAACAGCAAAAACCACAAAGACGATAATAACCGTAATCGCTGCATAAACTGTACGCCTTTTCATTATTATTGAGCATTCAAGGTGATGTATATTATTACCTATTGTCCAGGATTGAGAAGCACCTATTATGTTGGGATTCTCATGGAAGCAAGTCCTTAGGATCTCTTATTCTTATTCATCTTGATTTATCATTGCCCTTTCAAGAAATCGCATTTTGGCGCATACTTTTGATCATAACTATGCTTCAAATCGTTCTAGGCAGCGATTCCATTTTATTATGATGGCGAGCTGTTAACATTGTTTATCGTGTCCGGGTAAAATATGATTTTTGGACTCGGCTATTTCTTGAATCGTTAGAGCCTGCTGCGGCACGAACAAAATACTTAGCCTTCCAGATATATTATCAAAAGAAGACCCCCAAGTGGAGAGCTATTTTTTGCTTGGATTATGTTTACGTTTATACTTGAACGGTGGACCCCTATACTTAGACTACCCAATTTTCCTAGGTACCATCTTCAAAATCACCCTATAATGCAGAATTAGCTCTTCAAAGAAAGATTATTGGATTGGAGCATCTTTTGCACCTTCTCGTTAATCTCAAGAAATTGTATTCCCTTTTGAGTTGTTTTAAATGCGTTGCTATCTCTCATCTTTTCAATGAGACCAGAGTCTAATAGTGTTTGAAGGTAATCTTTTATTTGAGGATATGAGAGCATCACTCGGTACATTATTTTGGTCTTGGATGAACCATTCCCGTCAGCTGCCTCCAATATACGCGCGATTATTTCTGCACGACTTCTATATCTCATGTGGTTGGAAGCCACATGTTCATATAAAAAACATCACAGCTATTGTTTACTAAAGAATCTCATGCTATAGTGTTATAGAATATTCTAACGTGCTGTAAACTTGCTATATTTTGACGCTCTAGTGTACTACGAAATTGACCAGGTCATGGACTAGAACAGCAGAAACATGAAATGACGTTACGGTATCGAAGTTCTAGGAGAACTGCCAACACAGTATGGATTAGATTCAATGGGTTCTCGAATCAGACAGAATGTGCTTAATTGTACTTATGGATATTTCTATCAGGGATCTTAAATTAATTAAGTCGGTATTCAGAAAAAAATCAAAAACTGTAAGATCAGATCCAAAATCAAAGGCGTATAAATTGCGATAGATCACTTTGTTTTCAGAATCACGCACTTTTATTATTCTTTGTGCAGCGTCTAACCTTATGCCGTCTCGATCGGCCATTCTTTGAGCCCTATTGTTCTCAGATCCTTTGAGCCAAATCTTAAATAGAAAGGGACGGTTTACTAACCACGGCAAAGTATAACTCGTAATTACAGCATTCTCTTTGTCCATAATTTTCAACAGTGCTTCATCTACTTTTTTATCAAAAAATAAGTTTGCCTTTCTTTCAGCCATGAATTTCTTGGCATCATCTGTATCCCACCAGTCCATCCCTGTTATCGAATATCCTTTTTCTTTAGCAATCATTTTCAGAATATCGCCTCCATTATAGAGCTTTAGACCAAACTCTCGTGCTAGCTCCCTTGCAACAGTGGTCTTTCCGACAGCGGGCCACCCGGATATGACAATACCCAGTTTTTGGAATCCGCTTCGTTTCTTCAATTTCTGGTCAGGCTGGGCACAGAGGTTTTGGTAACTTTTGATATGACACCACTAAACGCAAATGATGTGATAAGAAGCCACCCCCACAGGTAAACTTGAGCTGAGACGATGAATGACCCTTTAGGTTGACCAATGTTGTCAAGCTGAGCATCAGTACGCACATTTTTGTCATCGCTCATTATCCAGGGGATATGAATTGGACTGAGAGAGGTAGTAGCTCCAAAAATAGCTGGCAAAACGAAAATCCACAACATGAATGATGGCACTTTGTAGATTAACATAGGACACATTTGTTGTTGCTGCATTTCCATTCTAATTTTATTTTCGTATACTTGTTTCTTTATTAATACTTCAATCAGAACTTTGCCGTGTTTTTTAAATGCACCCGTATATTTTTTTCTCCAGTCATTAGCTTCCTTCATTACTCTATTCATTTTACTATATCAGTTGTCCTTTTTCGTAAGACCCATAGCAAAATCCATTCCTAAATCAAACCGGCTACTGTCATAGCCAAGACAATATCTCTAAAAATTGGGTGTTTAGTACAATGTGATGCTACTCCTGGCAGCTGCAATATAATAGAATCTAGCTGGCTCATATCTTGTTAGGACCCCTTAGCCAACACATTTACTATAGTTGACGCCGCGTTATCTATCATACCGTTGTCATTTGCGATCAGAATGAAGGGAGATCCGGTTAATACTGAGGAAGTCGCAACCATCGCTTTTGAAATCTCCAATTCATTTCGTATATTTTCTAGTGAAACAATGTCTCTATCGCGTGTGTTGTCTGTTGTTCTACGTCTAACTATTTCTGCCGGGTCTGCAGCAATCATGATCAGGTAGGAGGGTTTTAGAATCTCGAGAAGTCTAGATGGAATACCAGGATAGTACCCTTCAGTAGTTTTTATGAACATGTGGGTATCTATAATCAAAATCTCCTCATTCATCTGCGCAATTCTTTTTGCAGCTATATCTTGTAGAAGATGTTGATCTTCGATCGATAGCTTGCGCATCTCATCTCTGTTCTTCAAACCCATTTTTTTTGATTCTTCAAACATTAGAGTTCCGAATACTATAATAGTAGCCTTAATATTTTTTTGACTCAATAACTCCGCTGCTCTAGAAATGACTGTAGATTTCCCTACTCCAGCAATACCGACTACTATCGCTACTACTCGCTTCCTACTTTCTACCAAGAAGGGCCGCCAATTTGGGCATATGGATATCTACCTGTTCCTTCACTAGCAAGTTGTGATAGTTTACTAAAATATCTACCATTAGTAGAATACCAATTCCCGATCCGAATACGTTCAAAACGTCAGAACATGACGCCAAAAGTCCAATGACAATACCGCCTAGAATTGTTACTGATGGAATATATTTATTCAGCAAGACCTGTACTGACCCTTCGGATCTTCTAAAGCCAGGTACTTGAACATCTGCGTCGAGGAGATTCTTTGCTGCAGACTTTGCCGACAGTCCACCCAGCTCGACCCATAGCCTGCCGAAAATCGTTACAATAGTAGTCAGGAATACAATGTAGACTAAGGCTCTTACTGGATCTTGTGCTGCAGTATCAAGGCTCCTTGGAGATGTAACATAATATAATAAACCACCAGTAGGGGTCTGCGGCGTGCTCGGGTCGTATTGCGCTAAGTAGTTGAATATAGGATTATCATTTTGGGGATTGTAATTAGCCCACAGCATCTGTCCCATAAAAACTGCGTTAGCAAGAAGAGCCGAGGACAAAATGACAGGAATATTTGATGTATATAAGAGCTTGATAGGGTATACGGCAGTGAATCCTCTGTATTTAGTAGAGACAATTGGTATATCGATATGTATGCCCTGAACGTAAATTAATATCAAAAGCACTATGGCAGTGATTATTAGACCAAATATGCTTGGAAGCTGACCAGATCGAAAGAATGCATCGCCGACATGACCGTTGATAGCTGCATCAATTGTGAAAGGAAGGACGCCCACAGGACCATCCTGAGCAGGAACCGGACTAAATACTGCCCAGAAAATACCTTGTGCTACACCTGCCATGATAAACAGACTAATACCTGAACCTAAGCCCCACCCTTTTTGCACCATCTCATCGAGTAACATAACAATAATGCTTGCTCCAATTAACTGGCCGATCAGGATAGGAATAAATTCAGGTCTGGCGACCAGATGACCGTACACGCTTGTTCCATAAAGTGAACCCTCCGCGATAATAACAATAATTGTCACTATCTTCGTAGCAGAAGTAAATAACGACCTGTCATCTGGATTCTTGAAGTTGAGCTTTACCAGCTCCGAGCCTTTTAGTAGCTGCATTAGCAGCCCTGCAGTAACTATGGGACCGATTCCTAATTCCAATAGCGTTCCCTGCTGCGCAGCAAATATTACCCTCGCAAAGGCAAGAAAGTCAAATTTCGGGTCACTTGTAACTCCGTACAACGGTATCTGACCCATAATCAGGTATGCGAATAGAGCTATACCGCTCCAAACAAATTTTTCAGTAAGTGATATTTTCTTCTTGGGTTTTTCGACTTGGGGTATATACTTCGAGACAGCTTTTATGCTACGTCTAAAAATGCTCTCATCATTCTGTATTGTATTCATTTAATATCACCTCGCCGCCAGCAGCTTCTATTTTCTGTCTAGCTCCTTTCGACACCTTCTGTACTTGTAGGGCATAAGCGCTTTCTACCTTGCCTCCTCCCAACAATTTATTATAGCCTAAAGACGTCAAATTCAAGACAACTTTACCGTCTTTCTCTACCTTTCCATGTTTGGCAAATATCGTATCGAGGCCTTGAATATTGATCCATTTATCAACTCGATTACGATTAAGAGAATTAAATCTGTCATGTCCGAAATGGTCAGGTTCCTCAATTACTGTTCTTATCCAAAAGTGTTTATGTTTTCCAGCTCCTCCAACTCCGCCTCTGCTACCAGATTGTCTATGCTGACCGATTTGTCCCCATCCACAATAACGGCTTCCTCGTTGCCTTCTACTTTTCCTAAATCTAGTAGCCATAACTACATGCCATCTCCTTTTTAATTATTTTTGAATGGGTTAAAATCATGGTATCACCTTAATTAAGTCTTGCTCCATCTGTTCACATCATCTTTTTCACAATCTCGGCCAATTCACTGTTCTCCCCAAGCACACCTTTTTGGGCGTAAGAAGTTTTAGTTTTTCTTTTAAAACCACCCCTTGGAGGGCTTAATGCAAACCAAGGCTTTATACCCTCAAGTTTTGATATTGCTACTCGCTCCCCGGCTATATCTTCGGCGAGTTGTTGGATATTCTTGTAGCCTTTTGCTGGCTCAGAGTCTCTGAGAGGTTTTGAACCTGGCTTTCTGCCTCTTTTTTCAAGCAGTTCCCTGATTATTTGGACATCGGCTGAAGTCCAAGCAACCAAATCCTTAACCTTTCTCAGCATTCCTAATGATTGAGGATTTTCTGGCAAAATAGTTGCTCGAAATTTCTTTTCAAGATTAAGGTTGTCTAGTGTGTAGTTTGCCCAGTAAGGTACATTTACTGTCCCTTTCATTCTAACTACCAAATAGGCCAAATCGCAATCTCATCCCATTACATATGTACTTCGAAGCGCACTGAAAACAGCCTTCGTAGTCGACGACATTGTATTAGTTGATCCGTAAGTCTTGGTCCACGCATCTTTTATTCCGGCAAGCTTAAGGAGGCTTTTTATATTTTCTCCAGCAACTAATCCCAAACCCCTAGGCCCTGGCACGATTTCAGTTACTACGCTACCTCCCTTTCCACGAACTTTGAACGGAATTGAGTGAAGCTGGTTACATCTGCATTCCCAACTGCCACAGCCTAATTTAACCGGGATGACATTAAGATATGCTGCATTGGTAGCCTTATCGATTGCGATTCGCATTTGTGCAGCCTTTCCTTTACCGATACCAAACCAGCCTGCCTCATTACCTACTGAAACTAACGCATTAAAACGTGTCATTTCTCCAGCATCGGTCTGTTTTTGGACCATGCCCACATGGACAACTTGACTCTTAATATCGGGAATAAGTTGTTTAACTATTTCAAATTCCTGAATTCGCATCCCGTTTTCATAGACCTGATCCATCGAATTAATCTTGCCACTTGCAACCATTAATCCAAGGGTTGTACGAGGTTTCCACTCTTGGTGTTGACCTTGCTGGCGACTCATTTTGTACCCCTACCAGTTACATCCAATCCTTTGGTTTTGTTTTCGTTCGTAGTTGGAGCATTATCTGTCGTCCTCCTAGAACTTCTCTTTTCACCATTTTTTTTTGTTAAGCTCATTTCTTGCGATTCATTATCGGGGTGATGGGACATCCCGCTAAGTATCCTCTTAAGTTCTTCAAAATGTGAAGGATAGTCTTCAGGCTGAAGGCCTCGTTTTAATACCAAGGAAAAACGAGAATCATACTTCTCTTTGTCTTCTTTCATCGATTGAGCATATTTAGAAATGTGTTCGCCCTTTATTCGTGACTCAGAAGGGAGAACTTCTTGAGAAACCGGAATATCTACACCCGAGTCTAATATGCCCTTAAGACATGCAGCAACCCTAGAAGTAAAACGAGTTTTGCCGGTATAGAGTATTGCATCCTTAATCCCTGCCACTAATGATTTTTTGCCCAAAAGAAGTCCTGTCAAATAACATGTAGGAATGCTGTTTAGCGAACCCTTCCACCCGTGACTAGTAAGCTCTCTGCTATGTGCCGAGGCAACTACCAGGTCACCATTTAATTCAGCCGTCAAAACCTGCGCCAGAAGATTTTGATTACTAATTCGTATGGTTATAAAGGCGCGTCTAGATATTAGAAGAGCCGCTCTTTTTCGATAATTCGTTCTATTCTGTCTATTCCTCTTGAGAGAACGTGTATACATAGAATTAATCATTCACCACTATATTTACTGTAAAAATCCAAAAATTCGAAAGCACTTATAAACGTTTTAGCAGCATCGATATTATGGCTGACAGGTTTTAAATCTAGCTGTTTTTTGCATGATGTTCGCGTTTGTTCCTGCGATTCGCTTGGCTATGGACGCAGCAAAAGCACCGGCACCGATACCGTTATCAATATTAACTACAGCTAAACCAACTGTACAGCTCTGCAACATGGATGCAAGGGCAGCCAGTCCTCCAGAGCCAAAGCCGTAGCCTACAGAGGTGGGTACCCCTACCACAGGAATGTCCACTAAGGAAGCTACGACAGATGCAAGAGCCCCCTCCATTCCTGCAACAACAACTAGAGCGTTAACATTTTCAGAGATCATTTGTTGAAGGGCTGGAAATAATCTATGGATTCCTGCTATACCTACGTCATAGCTTACAACCGCAGAGCATCCCATTGCTTTGGCGATCAATCGGGCTTCCTCCGCTACACCTATGTCTGATGTGCCAGCAGAGAGAATGCCTATTTTTGGGCTGCTCTTTTTTTCTACATACTCTGAGGATGATACTAATAGAGTTGTACTTTTAACTCCTACTTCTACATAATAATTTCTTTTCTTTAGCAGATTACAAAGTTTCGGAATGTCAAGCCTTGTGACCCTACTAATAATAGCCATCCCATTTCTTTTAAGTACTGAAAAAATAATCTGAACCACATCTCTATAATCTTTACCTTCTGCAAATATTACTTCCGGTACGCCCCTCCGAATTTCTCGCCCAATATCCAATTTAGCTAGATTATCGGCTGAATATTCTATTGAATGGATACAAAGTTGTCTCTGTACCTCATCAAATGTGAGGCTCCCTTCCGAAAATTTTTCCATTATGGTTCTTAAATCCATTTCTAATTACAACTATACTATGAAATAGTTGATAAAAGGCTTTAGACTGAAAATGATCGTATCGCATCCTTGACACTGGTTATACCTTTAGTAAAGACGCTTTTTTCAAAGTCATTAAGTTTAAGTTCGATTATCTTTTCTACTCCATTTGCACCTACTATGGCTGGAACCCCTATGCATACGTCATTCTCGCCGTATTCTCCTTCCAATAAAGTCGAAATGGGAATAACCGATCTCTTATTTTTGACAACGGCTTCTATCATCCTAGCAACTGCATTGCCGGGCGCATGTATAGTAGCTCCCTTCAAGGCGATTACTTCGGATGCTACTTTCTTAGTCTTCTCAACAATTGCATCTGCTACTTCCTCTGAGATGAAATGTTGCAGCGGTATACCTCCAATGGATGAGAACCTCACAAGTGGCAACATATTCTCACCGTGCTCGCTTATCACCATAGCATTTATCGAACTTCTAGAAACGTTTGTGGCTTCCTGTATATAGCTTTTAAACCTCGACAGATCCAACATTCCACCCATGCCCATTACCATGTTTTTCTTCATTTGTGTGGCTTTTAAAGCAAGATATGTATTTGGATCAAGTGGATTTGTGACAACTATCAATATCGCATCTCTAGCATGTGTTACAATCTTTGAGGCAATTTCCCTTACAATCTGAGCGTTGATTTGCAAGAGATCCATTCTAGTCATACCGGGTTTTCTTCCCACCCCTGCTACCATTACTACAAAATTAGATCCCGTCATTTCTGCGTAGTCGTTCGAACCTCGAACTTTACAATCTATCCCTCTTTCCGATAAGAGATGATTTATGTCCATGGCCTCCCCTTGAGGAAGCCCCTTTACAACATCAAGGAGTAATATATCGTCCAATTCTTTCATAGAACAATTTAGGGCTACTGATGCACCGACTTTTCCTGATCCAATAATGGTGATGCTCATTTAGAATCTAAAAGTAATGAAGCAATTATAAGTTTGTTGAACTAAACAAAAGAGAAACAAATTGAGATTTAGTTGGCACAAACAAACAGATTCTTTACTTAAGATTTCTTTGCATTAAAAAGAATGGTGTAAGTACGCCTTTTAAATTTCTAGCTGTATAAAAAAGATGATGCTGAGACGCTTAATCGAAATTACCTAATTAAGACAACTGCAGCGAGAATTATATGATCTTACCCATTTATACTGCTATATTAAAATCTTCATGAGTATCGATGTTTATTAGGGAAATAATATATTGAGATGAAAATCTAATTTTTCTTTAATATGACAAGAATTGCAATATTTGATTCACAAATCACAGGTATTTCAGGTGACATGATATTATCTTCCTTGATTGACGCCGGAGCAAACAAAAATAAAGTGATTAATGCTATAAATGCTTGCCAAGACTTCCTAAAAGGAAGTAAAATAACTGCGACATCGTTCCTTAAAACAACATTAAATGGAATTAGTGCTACGATATTTCAGTTCGAGTATAAAGATGCTCTTCATAATCGAAAGGGGATGGATATGTATAGATCGCTTGCATCGTGCTGTAACGCTGTTGATTTGGAGCAGCGGTCTAAGACATTCGTATTAGA
>DATDLD010000017.1:0-19220 GCA_036519475.1 Candidatus Nitrosopolaris sp.
TGACGAAACAGATCCAACTCCGATTATAGCTTTTGTATGGCCATTGTTCTATGGCCTAATGTTCGCTGATTTAGGCCATGGATTGCTTCTGTTTGGCCTTGGCATGCTTCTCAGGCAGAGAGGAAATGGATCGATAAGGACCTGGGGGACTCTTTTAGCAGCAAGTGGTGCTGCTGCTAGCTTGGGAGGTTTGTTAACAGGTGAGTTATTTGGGTTCCACTTATTTGGTTTCGATATTCTGTCTCCCTTCCTTAAGTATTTACCCTTTGTAGGTATCTTGAGTGTTTCCGAACTTTCGTTTGACCAGGTAATAAATATACTCAAAGTATCTGTAGCAATAGGCATTGTTCATTTATTGTTGGCCTTCTTCCTAAGACTTCGCAAAAATGTCAGGGACAGAAACACATTTTTCGTCTTAACACATGATATTCCAATAATAGTACAATTCCTTGCTGTGGTTGCCCTAATACTTGCAGCTATAGGGTCGGGATATGATATTATTGGGATGTTTGGTGTAACCGGTGAAATTCATACCGAGCCGGTGCCGTGGCTCACTTTCATGTTTGGTGACTGGGTTACCGTAGATCTGGTGGCCAAGGCAGCTCCTCCAATAATCTTCGCTACTGTTGGGATTATGATATACGGTGCAAAGAAAGAGCAGGAAATAGCAGCAAAACATGGTCACGAAGAAGGAGGAGGCTTCATTGGAATTGTCATAGAAGTTATACTAGTTAGAATCATAGAGATGCTCTCTAACGTTATTAGCTATACAAGGATTGGAATTATGTTACTAGTGCATGCTGCATTACTTGTAACAGTAAATGATGCATTCGCAGCGTCAGGAAGCTACGCCATTCTAATAGGAGGCAATATTGGAATAATGATGATTGAAGGATTAATAGTCTATATTCAAACTATCAGGTTACATCTTTATGAATGGTTTCCCAAATGGTATGTAGGAGAAGGCGTTGAATTCAAAAAACTGGTACCCAAAATGCTCTATTCCAATCTGATATGGAGAGATAATGTTATCACTCAAAAGCAAAGGCGTAAGAAGAGACAATAATAACTTTCTATCGCTTCGGTTTTATACAGACGACGTAGAATGTATTCACAGCAAACCTAATCCGTAATAAGACATAATCGTTTTATCATTCGACTCTAATTAGCCTCGAAACTATTGTTTCTGGTGGTACCTTTTGTTCTATCCCTGATGCTATTGCAGATAGATTTCTAACTTCCAGCATTACTAACTTTAATGCGGCGAGCATGATTCCTACGCTGAACATGGATCTAAATGAGCTGACTACCCTTTTCAGACTTAGCGACTCAAAGCCAGCTTCTAATTGCATTATCAGATCTATATCATTAGCTCCTGCCTGTGGAATAATGTCTTTGTAAACGGTATTAGCAAGCTCACCTACTGCTTCGGAGATCTTTTCTATATTAATCATTTTTTGAAGTGTATCTCTCGGAACCTTTGAAGTGGTACTTATTATTAGTTCGTTAATTGCTACCGGGCTAAGGCCCCAGAACTTGCCTCTAAGTATAGAAAGGACGTTGTACGAATCTACATCTGTTGACGCAATTTTTTTTGCGTCTGGGGATTGAGATTCGGATGTTATTGCCCTACCTAGGTCATGATAGAAAACATGGTCAAGATAGGTATCAAATATTCTCATGTCACCTTTGTCCTTATAGACTGTTGCAGCCTTAGCAGCGTCCTCTCCGAATTCAGTGCCTGCTGTAGCTGCTACTGCCTCTTCCAAATTCTTCGCCACAAGAGCCTTTATAACTATATCTCTCCTACCAACAAGCTCTTCTGCTCTAAGGTTTATCTTGGGAAGCAATTCTTCATAAGACTTTCCTAACGCCTTACCCTTTAGCACTATTTTCAAATTCCAGGTGATATACTTCACAAAGTAAGCATTCAATATTCCAGCTCCTCCTGTAACATTCACCATCTTAGCATGAGTATTTACAAGATACTCTCTAAGGGCTCCTTCGATTTTTTCAGCATTGTAAGGACGAGAGAGTTTTGCAAAGGCATCTAGGTAAACAGTGTTCTTAATTCTGGTAACTAATTCCTCCATATCACGAGATTCAGCAAGTGTCTGTAGCTCACCTTTCGTCAGCATCCTGCCTCTTAGGCCGTGTGATAGGACTGTACCAAAGATCTTACTTGGCATACTTATCTTGCTCATATGTAGTCAATTACACGCATCCTATTCGTTTATCGATACTAGTATATGCTATTTTAATATTAAGTATTTAAACTGATTCAAGCGCAGAATCAGAGGCTGATGTTAAAATACAATTATCGGAAAACCATCAGTACTTAATAATCTAACAAAGAGCCAAGTACATTAGAGATCTTTCCAGAAAATGCGAAGAGAATGAAATGTAGTCCGAACCCGAGAATGGAGCCCATTAGTATGTTATCATTCCGATGAACTAGTGACAAAAAAACTGCGAGTGGAGGCAATGTGAGGATTAATGCAAGGCAGGTACTAACCCAAAACGATTTTACTAAAATATCGGGAGTAATATTCTGAGATCTCTGGTGCGCAAAAATTAGTTTCGAGCCGTTTTGGGTTGAATTCATTTTCTTATAGTACAAGCTTATGAATAGAATATTAATATTGACATAAAAATTCTCATTTTTTCAATTATCATAAATAGAAATAATTACATCATATAGGAATTAGATCCGATCATTTTAGGTTTTATCGCTTTATACTCAGAATCTATCATAGTTTATACTATAGTTTGCCTTAAAATTGAATATTTATAGTATAGGTCGTCTCAATATATTTTACATTTACTAACTTCTTTATGAAATAGTTATGAAAATAAAAGTTTCACTCAATAGATAATTTTAATTAGATCTTTATTTATCTATTTAATATGGACACGTTTCAGGATTTAGTTAGGCTGCCTGAAAATCTTGAAAGACTATTGAACCAGTTTGAACTAGAGGTCAAACCTTATGATAAATGGTCAGAGATTGCTATGGTCGTTACACCTGTGGGCGTTCTGATGTCTATTTTTCTACCGCTTGTTTTATTGCAATCTGTTGGTCACATCAACCCGTACCTAGCCATTTCTACAGGTATATCTCTATACTGGATGATTAGTGGGATCTGTGCCACGCTGGTATTGTCCAGACTTGTAATTATATATCTTGATTACAAGAAGCACGAAATTTCTAAGGTAAAATATAAACCTGTTGCTGGAGTATGCATGTGTGATCTGAGTATGTTTAGATCACAAATCCACAAGATGGAGAAGGCCAGAACTGTAGGAGATCGCCTGAGACATGCGAAGTTGGCATGTTTTTACAAACAACAAATGGGATGGCAGTAAAGTTATAATCAGATGTTAGTTACTTCACTATAATTAATTATAAGGATGCCTACATTGGTATACAGTATTGACGCCAGATGTGAATGATAAGAGTGATGAAGCATCTTCCCGCAAATCAAAAGAACAGATAACACTAGGCAGTATGTTTGTCAGAAGCACATTACTAGCAATTATCATTTCGGGTCCTGCAATGTTGGTAACGATAATAGTATATTATGTTCTGAGAATGGATTGGATCCCTTCACTGATTTTGGGCTTCGTTGCTCTCATTGTAGCTATGGGCTTTGGTTACAAGTTTTCAAATAGGATTGCGAATTCAGGACACAAAGACCGAGATATATGACTGAATATCTAGATCACTAGGCTGCCATGTTAAGACCGATGTACGAATTAGACAATACTTGTTCCATGGCTGTACTTAAACAGACTCACTTATACCCTAGCCAAAAGCTTTTAAAACCTTTACTGTCTATACTGTCGTCAATGACATTACCTAAAGGATTTGGTTCACAACCTAAAAATAATGGTAAACGAAGCTTTGACGATTGGTGGAAAACTGTCCCAGAAGATCTACAGAAGAAGACCCGTAAGGGCGATGAACAGAACAAGCCGTTGCTGAATCAAGTTAACTATGTTCTTTTGCATCTACATTTAGCTGGAAAACATGATGCAAAGCCAAGTCATGCTGAGCTGAAGGATTGGCTACATAGTGGTCAAGTAGATGTACTTAGAATGACCAAAAAGTAGAAACCACAAGAAAGCCTTTTCCTTCCCGAACTTTTTTATTTGATCCAAAGCAAACGGAATCAGAAAGTAATGCATACTAGGTAAATAGGTGGAGTATGAACTGGACGATGGCGAATTTACAGTGACAGCATTCCTGCTCGAATTTATCTCCTGATGAATTCGAGAAGGTTTATCTCGTTCAATATTGGATTACATTTGAGCTATAAAATATAAGAAATCAAAAAAGTTGTTTTTTTGTGTCTCACATTTGGGATTAGGTATATATTCTATGTTATATGCCTTTGACTTAAACCATGTACCAGTTCTACTAGAGAGCGATTAAGATTGATGCATCAAAAGATGCTCCGAAGCTTGCAATAGGATTAAATGCTCTTTAATTTAAATTCATGATGAGACAATTTCATGATTAATATATTCAGGCGTTGGAAACCAAAGGGAAAGATGTATAGCCTTAGGTGCTCCCAATGCGGATCTGGTTTTCTTTCGAGTTATGATCTTGAGGCACCTATTTGTGGTAGATGTCTTCAAAAAGCTAAGTCATTAGATTCGACCATAGATAATGATAAGATTTGCGCAAAATGTGGGAGAAGTGGCGTCATTTACGGCAAAGATCAATGCCATTCGTGTTATTTTGGATTTGAAAAAAAAGAATCCCTCTAAGATCCGATGCCCATAGATGCGATATACTGACTTAATACTAGTAGAGTCTGACCTCAGACCAATGGAGTGGCACAGATATTGCAGTATGTAGACGTCAAAATTCTTCCACAAACGGAATACAGCCATGCTGCACAGATAAGAGCTAGAGAGCATTCTAAGACGGCGCGTCTAAAGAACATCTACTACATTGACAAGTTCCGGAAGAGAGAATGTTAGGAGGATAAGTTTGAATAAGCATCAAAGCAACATGATATAACTACAAACGTTAGACAAAAATGCCAATCATATTTCTTACTGTAGGGTTTACTAAGAATAAGAAGTTAAAATAATTAAGTCTTATTGTAACGGATTTTTTAATAAGATGAGATACAACTCATCCCTAGTAGTAGAGGATAGAAGTACGTGATAAGTCAAAAGACAAAAGCGTACCGGGGTTAATTGTAATTGGTTACCTTGACCTCTGTTGCGACTCCCTGTTTTGATTCCTCTACTACATTTAATATAGTTTTCACTCTAAATCGATATATCAAAAAGTACACGAAAATAGAAAAATGAACGTCAGAAGATATCTTTATTTTTTAGCTACGGTGTCTGGTGATAATTGCAGCGCCTAAGCTCACATTAGTTACAGCATCTAAGACATGCTTTTACGATCTACTTGTTCTGATACACGAGTTTGAATAATCAGAAACCTGGTAGGGAATCTCCCAGTCCAGGCCTTTGTTTTTCTAGTCTAGCAATATTTCTTGACATATATTCCAGTGTGCCGGGAATATGACATTTACATATACATTCATTACAATCTAGGTGACTTCCGACTTTACAATTTTTTGAGAATTCATTCATTATTAAATTATAGTAGTTACTGTTATAGAGTAATTTTAGTCTTACTATATAAGGTATTTACGTTAATAGGTTACATTCGTTCCTATAAAGGCGTCCTTTTACGCATCATGTTTCCAATAAACAGCGAGCCAAAATACGCTACTATCTATTTATTTATAGGGCCTATAACTTAATACGATTAGACAATATTCAAAGTAGACATTTAAAGTTATAGAGGGGAAGTTTGTCGCATAGATGTTGATTTAGATGAGACAATATTAAAATTCGTGTTAACCTAATCCATGCCACAAAATTACTATTGATTTTGGTAGACAGACAGCTGTTCTCAAGCCTAAGATGATTGGATACATTTTTAAACTCTTTTGAAAGAATAAGATATGAGGTTTTCAATTTAGGTAAAAGAAAAGTATTGAGTGAATCTCACCTAAAGGAATTGGTGATACCACAGAAGGGCGAACTTCTTGGTCGGGTTATCAAACTAGTGGGAGGAGATAATATTATCGTAAAGTGTAATGACGGCAAGGTAAGGACATGTCGTATTCGTGGAAAGATAAAACGAAGAATGTGGATTCGAGATAATGATTTGGTGCTAATCGCTCCTTGGGATTTTCAGTCTGACAAGGCTGATATTGTATGGAGATATATTGCTGCCCACGCTGATAAGCTAGACCAGGATGGATATCTTAATGGCCTTAAATGATATATTCTGAAAGAAATTATCTTGTCTCCTTATCTATCTGAAGAAATGATTAACCCTCTTTATTTAAGAAAACAATTCCTCGTTCAAAGGGATAAGTTGCCTTGTATATTCTATTATAGCTAAACCGTAGATTCTAGCAGAAAACGTTTCGCATTTTTACGAACCAAAGGCATTATTTTTTTCATTATAATCTGATGAAAGTTATCTGTTTCAACATCCATAGTAATTATGATGATGTTTACCAAACGATTATTTTTATCGGTAATAGGAAAGGTAGCTCTAAGTAATTTATCGTAATGAGAACAAGTATAGTCAATTTTACCGAGGATCCTTTGCCATCTAATTCTAGTATACTGACGTGTAGCTGCCGTAATTGCATACTGCCTTGTTTCTTCATTGTTTAACAGCGGCCTCAAGTTTTTGCGTTCAGATGTAGCCAGTATTAGCCCATGCTGATCTGCAATTCCTATGAATCGAATAGATGGGTGTAATGAAATTACCTTATCACAAAATTCTCTGAAAAATTTTTTCATTGTCGCAAACATGTTTATGCTTACTTTTATACTTTTGACAAAATACAGAGCAGCCACAAAATTAGAGAGACGGTAATACGATCTAACAATCGCCCTTATTGGTTAATATTTATTATCACATATGTGTTGTTCAAGGCGATGACTGCAATATTATGTATCAGTTCTATCCTCAAATCTTAGCTTTATCAGGTTTTGGCCAGCTGTCTTTCTGACTTCAACTAAGTCTTCCCTTTCAAGGCGCTTAACTAGTCGCCATATTGTCGTTTTGGGTAGCTGAAATTTATTTCTGATTTCGCTTTCAAATGCTGCACCTTCTTTTTCCTCGAGGTATTTCAGAACTTGTTGATCTTCAAGCCTTAGATATGGTCTTTGCATCAGGAGTTTTGTTATGAAGTCAGAAAGAATTTTTTGATCTATGTAAGCTGGCGAAGAAGGAAGGGAATTTTTTGATAATGAGGATGCTGATAAAGAACCTAAGGGCGATTGAGTCGGCGAGTCTGATGTAGATCCTTGGTATTCGGATTTGAAATTCTGCCCTTTAATCTCAGTATCTGACCCACGAAGTTGACTGTTATCAATCAAGCTGGGGTCAGATTTTGTCTTTAATTTTGGCCATTTTCGTTGGAGTGATAATATTAAGATATTCTTCCTCTTTTTTACAAAGAAAACATACCATATGGCAACTGCTAAAACGGTAACTACAATTATGATGATTATGATGGGCATGAATCCTGTAAGCTCCATCTTTTTTCCAATATTTACAACTGCATTATCTGCAGATCGTTTAGCCTCGATATATTGGCCTCTTGAGAACTCAGAGTTAGACTGTGAAAGAAGAATTTTAGATAGGGTTATATCTTCACCCGAAGCGGCGGCTTTCTTTATTTGGTTATTCGCATTCATAATCGTTGTGCGTACATCAGAATAATCTCTGGCAATACGAAGTGCAAGGTCATTTGCATCTGTTGCATATCTTTCGGCCTCTAGATACATTTCCGAACTTTTCAATATTATTGCTTGTCTAAGTTGTTTTTCTGCCGAGTCTACTATAATTCCCGGGTACCTATTTTTAGCATCTTTAATAGCAAGCCCTGCTGATTCAATCGACGCATTTGATTGGTCTTTTGTTCCCAGAAATCCAATAACATATTTAATTTCAATGTTTCCTGGTTGAAAGCTTAATAACTCTTGGTCTCCCATCCTTCTCACAGATTCTGGAAATTCCTTGCCTAGATCGGTAATTGTTGAATTTGCCGGTAACTTTAGCGAAAACTTGTCAGGGGAATTAATAGAAAACGTCCACACTCTGCCCTCCTTGCTAACAAGATCAGGAGTTACATAAGTTAATCTCATCTTTGAAACACCTGAAGATGTTAGAGTAATTTTGCCGGGTACACCACTCGAATTATAATGGATCAGATTATTATTATAATCTGCTACGTTCAGATCCTCAATGGTCCTTCCAAATAATGTGATATTTGTTTTAGATACTTTGGGATCGGCAACGATATCTTGTTCTATCAATGTGTCGCCATTAGAGAATATGGCAACAAATAAAGAACTTGTAGAATATTCTTTCTTGTTTGTTTGTGCCTCTGAGCTAATAGCTGGCTGAAGTATCGTAAGAGTGATCACGACGATTAAAGCAACTATTAAAACTGTTGGCAAATGCAATTGTTGCTGCTAGTATACCTGATAAAATTATTTAGGCTTTCTAATGAGATAATGTAAGAAAGTAGAATAACTTCAGCTTTCTTCTTGTACTACCGATACCGCCGGCTCTGCAATTTTGTCTTGCTTGGGATAAAATGTCTTGATATTGGCTGGAGTATAATCTTCGACCCACTTGAACTTGCGCTGAAGAGTGGTTGTATATATTTTCTTCCAGTCAAGGTCTACGTAAGTTAACCATGCTTTCATTACACGTGGATCTATGTAATTTCTCAAGGATGTCCCCAGATTGTAGTCACGCGTATTGTTCTGTAATTTCAGCTGCATGTTGATTCTTTCTAACTTTTGTTCCAGCTTTCTCTTCTGAGCCTCAGTCTTCCATTTCATTGCTTTAATTTCAGCCTTTACATTTTCGATAGCCTCTTGTTTCTTCTGTATAGAATGATTAAAGTTGTCCAGCGCTCTTTTGCTTGCAGGATTTTTAGGATCGATTCCTTTTTTGTGATTACATGTAATGGCAGCCTTCAAATTTGCCATTTTTGCAACATATATTTTTTCTGGCTCTGATGAATTCCTGTCTACCTTTATTGCTGGATTTGCAAGAGCTTCTTTTACCGCTCTTGTAGTAATAAACGTTCTAAAGACTTTGGCTGTTAGACCCGGTACATTATTAGGGTCCAGGCCCCTTAGGAACGCGTTCACCTTGTTGGATGTTATTCCATCAAAAATCTGAGAGCGATCGTCCTTGCCGTTCATCAACAACTCGAGATTATTATAAAGTCCTCTAGTATCTTCGGAATTTACTTCAAGGGTCTTCTGCCATGGTACGCTATCCTTTCCGAGGAAATTAAACTCAATGAACTTTATTTCTTTATTAACAGGGAACTTGATATGCTCTACTCGCAATGTTGAAGCACCTACAGTATCAGCTTCCTCAGGATCTTTTTCATCTCCTACTCTCATTGCAAGTTTGAATATTAGGTAAGATACGGTTGCCAACTTTTTATGTTGGAGATCTCGAGAGTTGAGCATCCTCTTGATAATTTCTCTTTGAATTTTAGTAATATGTTTTTCAAGTTTATTCGCCTTGTCATATTTTTCTTTGTCATTATTCTGACGAAGCATCGACGAATCATGAAGCCATACATATTTTCGTTTGCCGGTCAATTTCTCTATCCAAGTAGCAAGCCATGTAGAGGAGTGATCATGCACAATATTCCGCCAAGCTCCTTCGGGAACAGGCCCATTTTCTCCCATATTAAGGGTGACATCTTGGGGGTAGACTCGAAATTTCCATTTACCCCTTAGTGGATGAAGGCCCCTCCCCATAAATAGCCCAGGAGGCTCTACCAACCAATTTGCTACGTCAACTTCGACCCCATCGAGGACGGCCTTACCATATACAGCCGTCAATCTTTGCCTTTCCAGCTTCTTCGCTAATGATAATTTCCTTCTTTCTTCTATTGGTAGATTTCTGATCCTTTCTTTCTCCTCTTCCTTCATTTTCTTTTCCTTTTCAACGTTTTCGAAGGCATCTGAGAAGTCAATTTCTTTTACGCTCTGTATGTTTTGGAACCTCTCTGGCAGCAGTTTTTTTAAATCGCTTAAGAAGTTAGATTGAAAAACTTCATCGTGAATATAATGAGTGTCCTTCTTTTTGGCCCATGCATAGATCCTTTCTTCAAGGTCAGGGATGAGGGTTAACCTTTCACCGTTAACTCTAATACTTATTCCTCTTGGCTGGTAAACTGGAGGAAATGCCACCCCCTTATGTTCAAGGTTATTCCATTTCAAGCGAACCACTATTGCTGCGGATTCCATCTACTTCGTAAATCAGAAGACTTGTTTACTATTCTTAAACCTTACCCAGAACGTGCAAGAAAATCCTTTTAATAAGAATTATAGATTTTTATTTCACTGAAGTTAAAGATTTCTGTCAGAATATTAAAATATTTTACCGACTGGTAGTAAAGCAGAGCAATATTTTCCACAAATCGTTCACTCCCTGCAGCTGATATCTTGGAAGCTCTCGTGGATAAATGCAATATCGAGATATTGTCATTTGTGGAATAATAGGAAATTGTCATTTGTGGAATAATAGGAAATTGTCATATGAATATTATAGGGAATAAAGATTTGTACCAGCACACCTCGTTATGAACAATTGGCTGATTTTTCTTTTCTTCTATAACGGAATTCATCTAATTTAATTAGCTCGTGGAATGAACCGAATTGAGTGGGCTCCGCAATATCTAGAGCAGATTCAGAATCATCATGATCAGCATTAGGATACAATTTCAATATTTTGTATGTTGTGGACCTTTGAGCTGGGACCCTTCCAGAAGATCTGATCACGGATCGAATCTGTTTTGGCTTCATCAATTGTCCGTACTGGGCACCTGCTGCTGTTGAAATACTTTCATTGATGAGCGTCCCTCCAAAGTCATTGACTCCTGCTCCTAGGAGTACCTGTGACATTCTAGCACCTTCTTTGACCCATGAAACCTGGATGTTATTGATGTAAAGATGCAGCATAATTCGTGAAACTGCATGCATTTTTACTACCTCGTTTCCATCAGCTCCTTCGCGAACGTTACGAACAACGCCATGGTTAAACATGGGTGCCTCGGTATGTACAAAGCTAAGTGGTACAAACTCAGTAAATCCATGTGTTTCTGTTTGAATTTTTCTAAGCAATTCTAAATGTCTTGCCTTGTGGAATGATGATTCGATATGACCATACATGATTGTAGAAGTAGTAGGAATATTCATCGAGTGTGCAAGCTTAATGACTCTGATCCAATCTGTTACTGTAATTCTACCAGGGGATATTATATCCCGCACCTCCTGATCCAAGATCTCTGCTGCTGTTCCTGGCAAACTTCCCACTCCTGCTTCTTTCAGCATTTTTAAGTACTCTTCAACAGGTACTTGGTCCCGAACTGAACCGTACAGCACTTCTTCAGGGGAAAAGGCATGTATATGTATATCGGGCAGTTCTTTTTTGATTGCTTTACAAATATCAATATAGAGATGGCCGTCAGCTTTGGGCGGGAGTCCTGCCTGGATGCAAATTTCTGTTGCACCTAAACTCCATGCTTCCTTTGCTCTTCTAACAATTTCATCGGTCGGAAGAAAGTAAGCTTCTTCCTCACGATAATCTCGGCTGAAAGCACAGAACCCGCATCTTTTAATACAGACGTTAGTGAAATTAACGTTCCTGTTTATTACATAGGTAACATTATCTCCTACAGTTCGTCTTCGTAACTCGTCGGCTACTAATACTGTCATATTCATCTCCAATCCTGTAGAATCTAATAGCTCTACCGCTTGTTCTAAAGAAATATCCCTGTCGCTTAGTGCGCGGTTTAATGCTGATGCAACAATTGGATCAGTAGATCTCAAAAGAGAATCGACGTTCAATTTAGATAATCCTCTCTAACTAGACCCGAATTGTCTGATAACATATCTATATAACTTCTAAGACTACCTGGTATAAATTCTTCATCACGACTATATAAAAACTCAGGGTATACAGGCAGGCGCGCCCTAAGGTTGTATCCTCTCGTAGTCGTAACAGTTTTGACAGCATCTATAGTTGGCCAGGGAAATTCCGGATTCACGTGATCAATCGTTACAGGAGATATTCCGCCCCAGTCATTAATTCCTGCATCAAGAAATTTCCCAAAAATGCTTCGATTCAGATTAGGAGGAACTTGAATATTCATGTCCGCACCCAGTATGATCCTAGCCAATGCTATAACTTTTTGAAAATAACTAGGTAATGGGCCACAGCAACCTGACATCTTAGTTTCTGGTTTTGGCGAAAAATTTTGTATTATTACTTCCTGAATATGATTATACTTGCGATTAATTTCTTTAATGACAAAAAGCGAGTCGATCAACTCTTCTGGAGTCTCACCTATCCCAACAAGAATACCGGTTGTCGTGGGTATTTTTAGCTGCCCGGAGTTTTCGAGCGTTTTCACTCTTATCTTTGGATTTTTGCTTGGAGCCATTTCATGGGGCATCCCTGCCATCAATAATCTCTCGCTTGACGACTCAAGCATTAGTCCTATACTAACATTAGTATCTTTAAGCAGCAAAATTTCATTTTTTGTTAGGTTTCCTGCGTTTGTGTGTGGCAGCAACCCGGTCTTTCGAAGAATCGTTTCACTCATTTCGGCTATATATTCAATGGTTGACGAATATCCTAGAGATTTTAGCCATGTTCTTGCTTCTCCGTACTTCAACTCAGGCTTTTCTCCTGTGATGAACAACGCTTCAGTACATTTGAATTTTTTGCCAACTTCTGCAATTGCAAGGACCTGTGAAGGTGTCATCAGAGATGCTGCCTGTTCATTTGGCTCTTTTTTATAAGTGCAATAAGAACATGTATCACGACATAGATTTATAAGATTAATAAAGACTTTACGGGAATAAGTAATGCATCGCCGCTTTGATTGATCTCGAATCAACTTGGCAATATAAGCAATCATGTCAACTTCTGAAGAATTTATTAATTCACATGCAGTAGCTTTAGTGATAGTTTTGCCATCTAACATATCTGCTACAACTGCATTAAAACCTCCGTTAAGTGTGCTCATGAGCATATCTAAAATCCTTCTTCTGGTAGTTAAGCCCAGTCGTTGTTAATAAATACTTATGAAGTTAGAGTTTTCAACAGCGATCTAGGTTGACAAAGGTTCAGTTCGGATCCAAAATCATATCATGTTTGATAGAAGAATTTTTAGTTTAGTATAATAAAAATCATTCTCAGCTAGTTCAACGGATGCTGGGATTGATTTACAGTATAGTGTCTATCCCTCCAATTAACAGCGTCGATCTTGTTTGCATCGAGAATTGACGAGATGAAAGATAGTGAGATAATAGCACTGCCCAAGGGGCAAGCCAAAGCATAGATAGGATTTTGAGACAAACCAAACCTTAGTTGTATAGCAGTAGATAACAATATCACAGAAATTGTCATAACGTTACTATATACCAGTATCTGGTCTACTAAATAATGATCAGGTCCCCGGAACAATAACGATAACGAATATGGCAGCAACAAAAACGGCGAGAGTAAGAGAAAGAATACTGAAACGACCATCATAGATGTCCAGAGATTATTCTGCTTATATAGAGGAATAATTAATCTGCGGAGACCATGCCATAGGCTCTTAAGATCCCTTGCCCAGACGGCAGTTACATAATGCTCGCCCCTGACCATTTTCATCTTGAATTTGGATTTTTTTACTTTGCCACCTAACGCACCATCTTCTATAAGCTCGCTCCTTACGTTCTTATGCGTTCCAATAGCTTCGTATGTACTTCGTGTAATCGCAAAAAAACTTCCAAAAAAATACCCAGTTTTCGTTTTGGGATTGTTCACTCGTAATGCTGAAAATCTGGTGTTCAAAAAAGTTGAGAGAATAGGTAACGTAATCCTTATCCAAACATCTTCACACAAAAGCTTTGGTATAGCAGTAATGGCATCTAGGTTTTGCTGTTGTAGATGTCCTATAGCGAGACTCATAGCAGAAGGGGAATGAACAGTGTCTGCGTCTGTAAAAAGAAGGATTTCTCCTGTTGCTTTCAGATAGCCTTGGTAACATGCCCAGTTCTTGCCAACCCAACCATCGGGCTTCATTTCAAGATCGATTCCTATAACCTTGGGAATCCTCATCGAATATGTTTGTATTATCTTCCCTGTATTATCATTCGATGAATCGTTAACCGCGATTATTTCATAATTCGGATAGTCCTGAAGAAGAACGCTATCAAGGCATTTTGCTATATAATTCTCCTCGTTTCGTGCGGGAATAATGATACTGACCTTTGGCGGACTGTTGAACCAAGGGACAGCAATAGATTCTAACAATGGAGATCGTTTAAAAGATCTAACTACGTATAGACAGAAATAAATCCATGTAACCAAAATTCCGATCATTATCACCGATAACAGCGCATTTATGACCGTAAGAAACAGCTCCATAAGTAACCGTAGGGATTGTAGTTTTGATACACAAATATACATTACCCTAGTCTTCTCGATCCTTTAATCTCGTACTAGCGAGAGATGCTATACTTTTATTGTATATGTCTTTGTTCCCAAGGGGTTGACACGGGCTCTTACCGCTACACTAATGATATACCTGTAACATATGAATTTCAATTTTTTTCCGTGACCTACTAACTGGGATCTGAATCTACCTTAATAATAATAGATAACTGATTACCAATTGATCTCTATGGGTAGTAATTCACTTTCAATAACTGATGCCATAAATTAAAGCTGTTAAGAAACACCTCATAACCTTGTTTCGTACCACATTAACAAGCCAAAGTATCTACTAGATAAATTGTTTTCAATTTGTTTGTTCTCCTCTTATCACAACATCTTCAATTAAGCAATTTACACACAGAGTGTCTCATAGATTTGAATGATATCTGATAGAACTCCTAACTGTCCAACCTTGTCATAGGATTTATCGTTAAGCAATTCTTGTTGCCTTGCAATTTATAAGTTGAGTAACATTTAAGACATGCAGTTAATCTTTCTCTTAAATATGGCACGTATTCATGCTCATACTCGCGGTCAATCTCATTCTACTCGCCCCACATCAAAGAATGCACCTTCTTGGGAAACAGAAAGTCAAGCTCAATTGTCTGCATTAGTACTTCAATTATCAAAAGAAGGTTTAATGCCAAGTGAGATTGGTATCAAATTGCGAGACGAATATGGAATTCCGCTAGTCAAACCAATTTTAGGAAAAAAAGTCACGGCTCTACTTGCTGAAAATGATATCAAGAAAGATATGCCAGAGGATTTGGATCATCTGGTAAGAAAGTCTTTGGCCCTGCAGAAGCACTTGAGAACTCATAATAGTGATCACCGCAATGTTCGATCATTGGAATTGATCGAAGCAAAGATCCATCGGCTTTCCAAATACTACAAACGAACTGGAAAGCTTCAACAAAACTGGAAATATGCATCGGTTGTTGCTCAACTCGAGTAAGAGCACAATCATGGGAAGTAAAGAGCTCCTTCAAGACTTTAAGGCTCTAAGTGAAAACATATTATCTTTAATCGACAAAGGTAGCAGCATATTAATAGTTTCTCATCTAGATGCAGATGGAATAATTTCTGGCGGTATTATTTCTATTGCTTTGACAAGACTAGGAGCTAGATATGTGTTTAAGACTGTTTCCGATCTGACCCTGAACGTCATAGAACAAATGAAGCGTGAAGATTATGATTTTTATATAATACTAGATTTAGGAGGTGGAATGAGTCTCGAGCTTCGTAAGGCTTTTGATGAGAGGTGGGCTATAATAGATCATCATCGGATCTCAAAGGATGAGATGGGAACGGATTTTACTGATCATATCTTTAATTCTTGGAGTTATGGCATAGATGGAGGTAGGGAAATTTCTGCTGGAGGAATGGCATATCTTGCTGCACACGCACTTGAAAGAAAGAATTGGGATTTGTCAGGAGTTGCAGTTGTATCCGCTATGGCTGATAGACAGGACCAAGGAGATAAGAAGTCACTTATAGGTATGAATTCTGAAATTGTAAAGATCGCCGAGTCGCATGGCCTTGTTAGTGTGGACCTAGATTTGATGTTTTTAGGACGCGAGACTCGGCCATTACACGAAGCACTTGCCTATACTTCTTTTCCATATATTGAGGGGTTGACGTGGAATACTGAAAGTTGTTATACTTTAATAAAAAATACTGGCATAAATATGAAGGAAAATGGCCGGTGGCGAGTACTTTCCGAGATCACTCAAGAAGAAAAAAGTACGATATTAGACGCTATTGCCAAATATGTAGCTACTAAATCTAAGAACACTGCAGTAAATGTGATTGATAATCTTATAGGCTATACATACACTCTGGAAAATGAAGATCAGCAAACACATGTCAGGGATGCACGAGAGTTTTCTATGATGGTCAATGCTTGTGGTAGAATGAGAAAGGCAGGTGTAGGTATTGGGATTTGCATGGGCGATAGAGATAAGTTATTAGCAGAAGGCGAAGAAATAGCAACCAAGTACAGAGTTACTTTAAGTAATTATGCTTCCACTCTCTTTGCCGAAAAGTGGCGCCTAATAGATTATGGAACCTCTATTTTCGTGAACGGCGAAGGAGTTTTGGGTGTGAATATGCTTGGAGGAGTTTCCTCATTATTGAGCGGCTCTCTAGCATTTAGTGGGAGGACGCTCTTTGTTAGAACATTAACTGAAGATGGCGCTTACAAATTTTCTAGTAGAAAATGCTTGGGATGTCACTCTGATTCTGATCTTGGCAAAGTGATGCGGGAGTGTTCAAGGCCCCTTGGTGGTTTTGGAGGCGGTCACGCTGAGGCCGCAGGATGTAGGATTCCTGCCGTAAGGTTAGAAGAGTTCATCTCGCTTGTGAAGAGCAAATTGGTAAATAGTAAAGCTGAAAATGTCCCTTGAAGTTACTGTTTTTGTAGAGATAACCTTCTCTAGAAAATCTGAGATGAAAGCCATTATGAAGGCATTAATACCAGACAACGTTAACTTTCCGAAAGGCTTATCCATGGATATGTCTTCAAAAAAGAATACTTTACTCATTGAATTTTCGTGCACTACCGGGCTTGAAACACTTGTGAATACCATCGATGAAGTATTGGATCACGTCTTGCTGGCAAAAAAAGTGATTTGTGATGCTTGATTCAAAACTGTTGAAAGAGAATCCGGGCTTTATCGAGGACATGTTAAGAAAAAGAAAGTTAGATTTTCCGTTAGATCAGGTGGTGGCGTTAGATAAAAGACGGCGAGAACTAATTGCCGACATAGAAGAATATAAACATAAGAGAAATATCCTTGCCCACTCGATCTCCACCTCAAAAAAGGCAAAAAAGGAAGTTACCTCAGAAATCGAAGCAATGAAAGTGATTGGTGACAAGATTTTTGCCTTGGAACAAGAAAAAATCAAAGTCGATGCATCGTTTAGAGGCTTAATGATGCGTCTTCCTAATCTCCTTGATGATAGTGTTCCAATTGGAAATGATGAAAACGACAATGTTGTAATTAAATACAATGGAGTGGTCAAAAAGCATGATTTTCCAATAGCGGATCATATAGATCTCGCTAATAATCTGGATTTAATAGATATTGCAAGAGCAGCAAAAATATCAGGTGCCAGATTTTATTTTTTAAAAAATGATCTTGTACGGTTGAATCAAGCTTTAATTCATTTTGCACTGGATTTTCTGCAGAAGAAGGGATATGTGCTTCTTCAACCCCCTTATATGATAAGAAAAGAAGCTATAGAAGGAGCAGCGATTCTTGAAGATCTGGACCAAGTAATTTATAAAATTGATAGTGAGGACCTCTATATGATAGGGACCTCTGAGCACGCAATGGCATCTATGTTCATGGATGAGATCCTAGAGGGCAGCAAGCTGCCTTTCAGGTTCGGAGGCATCAGTCTGTGTTTTAGAAAGGAAGCTGGTGCTCACGGCAAGGATATGAAAGGTATTTTCAGAGTCCATCAGTTTGAAAAAGTTGAACAATTCATTTACTGTAGTCCTGAAAATTCTAAAGAGGAACACGAGAGTATGCTAGCAGTAAGCGAGGAATTCTATGAGCAAATCGGAATTCCGAACAGAGTAGTATTGTTATGTTCAGCAGATCTAGGGAAGATTTCTGCTAAAACATATGATATAGAAGCATGGCTCCCAGGTCAAAATGCCTATCGTGAAATTGTTTCATGTTCAAACTGTACTGATTATCAGGCGCGCAGGCTTAGAATACGATTTAGAAATAAAGCCAATGAAGAAACTCGATTTGTTCACACTCTGAATAGTACACTCGTTGCGACTGAAAGGACTATGGTAGCTATAATAGAAAATTGTCAGACAGCAAAACAGACCATAGAGGTCCCGATGGTTCTTCAAAAATATATGGGAGACATTAAGGAAATCCGAGTTCAAAAATGATACTTTGGGATCTTCTGCTATGACTAATAGAATACTACATTTGTAGTAGTAAGGTGGAATATCTGAAGGTTTGCCTTCATTGAACTGAGACGTAAGGTCAAAATATTTTCAGATTGAACCCTCTGTCTGTAGCTATTATCTAAGATCTATCGAGATGCCGATTCCGTTAACTATAATGATATAAGAGAATAAAGAGGATCCGCAGTGCCATAAAGTCACTCGGTAGTAGAATAGAAGCTTGCAAACGAATTCGATTTCTTATGCTAGAAATTGTTTGAAAAGTGAAATAAACCCTGTTAGTCTAATTTGAAAGAAAATGGAGGAAAGTGAGAATGAACTCTATATCACTTGCCACGGCCTTGTCGCGAAGGTTACACCCAGACCAGCACCGATCACAATACACTGGTATGCTACATTACCCCATGGAACTGGCTTTAATACTGCAGGGCCAGTAACTTGGACTGTCTGTCCTGGACCTAAACCTGGACCAATGTGTTCTATGTTCAACTGCGTATGTACATGGTAAATGCCAGGCTCTAGGGCCCTAACGGTAAGGGAATATGGTATTTTTGCCTCAGGGGCAATTTCGAAGATGTTTCCCGGTGGGTCTCTCGAAAGAAATTCCCATCTATTACCTGCATTTACTGATTCACTAAATAGCGATAACCATGCCCTGAGGGGTCGGTTGACGAGACTTTGCAATGTACCAGTAACTGT
>DATDLD010000018.1:0-3979 GCA_036519475.1 Candidatus Nitrosopolaris sp.
TCTGATTACAAAGATATGCAAGACTATCTCGAAGAAATTATTGGTCAGGAGATTGTGATCGAATCCGCTATAGAACCAGAGACACATACAGAATATGACACCAGAATTGTGTGGCAGGTCAAACCGAAATTAGAGTCTGAAGCTACCCGATAATGCGGCGCTAGCTAATTGCAACATAAATTTGGAATCTTCGTTGTTTTGGTTGGATAGTAGGCAGAGACAATCAGCAGGTATAATTAGATGTACGATCGGTTATCCGTTCCCTTTGACGTTCCTTCAGTGAAAAATCATCGAGTATCATTAGCTCGGTGAAAGCTAATTACTTCATCTTATTTGTGCTCCTTGTTACTCCATATATATAGAGCTATGGGATAGTTGCACTTATGGTTCACACAGCCATCATTACCACAAAATATGGCGATATCAAAGCAGAACTTTATCCTGACTCTGCACCGAAGACTGTTAAGAACTTTAAAGATTTGGTAGAGAGCAGATTTTACGACGGCCTAATATTTCATAGAATTGTACCAGGATTCGTAATACAGGGTGGAGATCCTAATACAAGGGACCTGACAGATAGAACTAAATGGGGAACAGGTGGGCCTGGATGGAATATAAGAGCAGAATTTAATCCAAATGTTCACACCCGGGGCGCATTATCTATGGCAAGATCGCAGGATCCGCATAGCGCTGGATCACAATTCTTTATCGTCCTCAAAGATTCAAACTTTTTGGACGGGCAATATACGGTATTTGGGCGAGTGACGTCTGGAATGGATGTAGCAGATAAAATAGCTTCATTAAAAACTAATTCTGATGACTCACCCATTGAGGCTGAACAAGCTAAGATGATAAGAGTCACCTTTAATGTTTAAAATAATCTGACGCTAACTGCTGGCACAACGTTTTCAGCGATGCCTTTAGTAATCATTTGAATTCAGGAATAAGATATATTATGTACCACTCTTCAATAGATAATTATCTGAAGCCTTGGTAAAGTTAGACACGCTGACACCGTTTATTACAAATACCAAGATACCAATCGTAACTGGAGTCGTTATAATTTTCCTTGTAATTATTGATTTGCTTATGACTCGTCAGCTTTTGTCATACAATAATACTATGGAAGACATTATGTTTATTTTGACGGTTATCATTGGATACGGCATCGGATCCTGGCTTCTTCTAGGATATACTACGCGAGTAAGTAAAGAAATTAGAGCCAAATCACGCTTTATCAATCTGATGCATTGGACCGTAGCGATAATTCAGATTTCCTTACTGGGAATACTACTATTCATACTCTTTAGTAATACAACTGGATTTTTGTCTCCCTCTGTCTTTGCAATTAGCTCCATATCAGCGAGCATTATCATGGGAGTAATAGCCTTCAAATTCTTTTCGTGGTACAAATTAAGTAATAATAAAAATCTTACCGTCATGTTGTATGGTATTGCAGCCTTGACCCTTGCTCTGTCGATTGCTGAAGACGCTGGTACTAAGTTGTTAATGGTGCAAGTCATACAAGAAAAATCACCACCAGGAACAACCTCTAAATCGTCATTTGTCTATAAACCCTCTCAGAAATACAATGCTGAAATAGAATACAAAATAGTGACCCCACAAACTACTACACTCTATATCCTACCAAATTCAAACTTAATGTATTATAACCTCCTAAATTCCATTGTACTTCCTATCGCATTCGTGTTCAGATGGGGCGCTTCTACTATGCTCTTGCGCAACGTCTATCAAAGAATAGGCAAGCTGCCGCTTTCACTCTGGATAGTTCTCTCTCTTCCGTTAATACTGTATCTAGTCGGAAAGACTCCTGGGTTTTTCTCGGGCGAAAGTTTGTCAGGAGTAGACGAACCGTATCGATATTACTTTAGAATACTATTTAGAGCCGGCACTATAGCGGGAAATATTCTTTTTGGTCTAGCCTTTTTTGTGGTGGCAAGACGTGTAAGATCATTGAAACTGAGAGATTATCTTACCATTGCGGCTATCGGCGATACAATCGTCGGTATTTCACTTTCTACTTCTGCTTTAGAACAAACATATGGAGTAGCCGCACATTCGCTAGTGCTTCTATCTTCGTATTTATTTAGCATGGGACTATACGTTGTCGCAATATCGATATCTCAAGATAGTTCGTTAAGAAAATCGATTAAGAGATCGATGGTCGATTTAATAGATAATATCGGATCAGCCCAGATGGAACAGGAAGTAAAAGGGAGGGTGATGAAGGTTATTCGAAATCAACAGAAAGAAATGGAAGAGCAGACTGGTGGTTTTTCATATACGGTTAGTGAGAATGACGTGAAAGAGTATATGGCGTTAATAATAGACGAAAGAAGGCGGTCGAATATATTGGCTAGAGATGGATCAAATAAGAAAACTATACAACAAAATGTTCCTAATGCTATCGCATCTAAAATATCGGACTCTGATATTTCTAAGAGAATAGAAAAAGAAGAAACGAACATCATAATAAAAGATTTGATCGAAAAACTTCAGGCTGCTGGAACTAAAATAGAAAAAACTGCTAGTACCCGTACTACAGAAACAAGAGTGAGCCCACCACCATCCTTATTTATTAATCCTGATACCGAAGCGAAGTACGAATCAATCTTGGTAAACGGAGAACCACTAAGGGCATTTGAGTTCAAGGATGATTTTTCTGATGAGGTAGGTGAGGGTATTATTACCTCTCTTTTGTCTGTTAGTGATAGTTCTGATCATTCCAATGCCCTATTTCCTGAGTCTACTAGGTATCATCACTTCTATAGCTCTCCTAAGTTGATTGTTGAATACATTGGCAATAATCCTTTTACATTGAAAGTACTTGCTAAAGTGCTTGGGAAAGAAAAACAAACAAGAGAAGTTAAGTCTTCAATACGAGAAGAACCTGAAAGCGAGAAATGAATCCGTTTATTCTGAATTAAGTGATATCGATGGAGCAAGTGATGAAAGTGTTATTATGTTGAAGAAACATCAACTGAATTTATCATTAGAAGTTTTATTACGTTGAAAATAGTAGCTAATATTAGATTGCACCTGTTATCACACGAGATTACGATGGGAATGATTTTATTATTCTGTGTTAATTGAGGAAGTTATTCAGATCGCGAGGATATGCTATCAATCCTGCCGGTCTATTTGGCCCCTTAACATTAGATTGCCGGCATCATCATGATAATGCTCAGATTAATTTGATATTCTCTTTTAGCACATTCTTATATATCGCGTAATGTATGGAAATTCAGTCTCCGAGATGAATAAGTGCATTGCCTTCCATTCATATAAAGGCGGTACCGGAAAGACAACTTTATCTTGTAATTGTGCTGCTGTATTGACAAGAAAAGGATATAATGTGTGCTTATTGGATCTAGATGTTTATGCTCCAGCTTTGCAATCTTACTTTGGGAAAGAGTCAAGAAAGGGAATAAATGACTTCCTTAATTCTACTGCAAAAGTTGAAGATGTAATGATAGATATTACAGAGCTTTTGAACGATAATAGCCAAGGTTATGATACTACCATACCTTCTAACTCTTCACAAAATGACAAACTAGAAAAGCCAGGTAAATTATGGGTGGGTTTTTCTAATCCACAAAAGGAGGAAATATTCAAGCTCGAAATGGGCACCTCGATTGCAAAAAGAGATTTCCTTCGAAGATTCATACATCTTAGACAGATATTAATTTCAGACTACCATGCTGACTATATCATCATTGATACCAGTCCTGGCGTAAGATTCTGGTCAATAAACGCATTAGCTATTGCCGATATTCTACTCTTAACCCTTAAGATGGGCGACCTAGATATTGATGGTACAAAAAAAGTTGTAGAGGAAATATATAAATCATTTACAACATCCGGCAGCAAAGCTTTCCTATTGTCTAATAGAATAGCAGGTTATTGTATTCCACCTACTGTTTCCCACGATAGTGATAAACTCTCTTCGTTTTCATCG
>DATDLD010000019.1:0-4991 GCA_036519475.1 Candidatus Nitrosopolaris sp.
TATGCTGCATACGGTTATGATTTTCCTTCGCACGTGATAAGAATCAGACAATTAGACGAGTCTATAAGCATAATCAAAGAATTATGGACAAGAAAAAGGACCACCTTTTCCGGTCGGTATTATGTGGTTAAAGAAGCCATATGCAATCCCAAACCAATTCAGAAGCCTCATCCGATAATAATGGTGGGTGGTTCTGGTGAGAGATATCTTCTCAAGGTCGTTGCAAAACATGCTGATAGGTATAACAACTTCTTTGGTAGCCCCAAAGAACTGAAAAAAAAGATTGCAATATTAAAGGAACATTGTAACACTCTTGGGAGAGATTACAAACAAATTCAACACTCTGTAGTGTTACCATGCATAATTACAGAATCACAAGAAGGTGCTAATAAAATCCTAGCAAGATATAAACGAAATGACAAGACTGTAAAGGAATACCTAGATTATCTTGTTGGCGGTATTACTATAGGAATTCCAGAAAAGATAATAAAAGGACTAAATGAATATATCGAGATTGGAGTAACTCATTTTATAATACATTTTATAGGTTTAAATAATTCAGTCCTAAAATTATTTAGATCAAAGGTAGTCAATAAGATATAGTACTAGCTTATGGCAACAATAACATTGTAGTGATATAAACGATGATAATAGTGAAATCTTTTTGTAATTTCCTTTTTGAGTGCTCAAACATTCGTTAAATAAAGGAAATAACTGGGTCTCTATAAAAATTTCAAGAACCAGTTTCCGGCAATATCAGCGACCTCTTCTATTTTCCCTTCCTCTTCAAACAAATGCGATGCCCCATCTATAATCTTCATTTTGGACTTTGTAGGGGGATTAAACTCACTCATTGTTTTCTTGTTTATTTTTATAATCTGCTCATCTTTACTTCCAACTATGAATAAGGAGGGAACGTTCATGTGTTTTAAAATATTGGTATCATTAATAAGATCTGTTCTACCTCCTCTCGAAACAATAGCTTTTATATTATAATCGAATACTCCGTCTTTATCAGGCATTTTTGATAATTTTGATGCAGCCAAAAAGGTTGCTGCAGCACCAGTACTTGATCCAAAATATCCAATATTTTTTGCAGAAAACGGCTTGTTATTACTTAACCATTTAGTAATTGATACTAATCTTTCCGTAAGCAGCCCAATGTTAAATTTATTCAATACAAGACCTGGAATTTTGTCTTTAATTTTTTGTGCTCTCAAATCCATTTCGTTCTCCTCTTCTGTTAATAGATCAATGGGCAAGGTGGATAAACCCATTCTATTAAAGATCGAAGCAATTTTCTTATTTCTAGGACTTTCCTTACTACTCCCACTACCATGAGCAAAGATAACCATCCCTTTCGGAGTATCAGGTATGACCATATTGCCTTCCACAAATAATTCAGGAGAGGAGTCATTAAGCGGAAATCTGACAACTTCTACTATCAAGATCTTACATTATCTTGCTTTTGATGTGTTAAAAATATGTCTTCATAAACACACGTAGTACATAGATGGGAATATTAGACTTTGTTTAATCGTTAGAATTAATTAATTCGTAGTCTTCCCATCTATTGAGAATTTAATATCAAGACCCTGTTTCGGTTTGAATTGGTATTCATACTTTTCCTCCAAGTTTAAAGGGATCAAAGCAACATTATCATCACGACAAACAGGACATTCGTAACTTTCTATTTTAGTAAAAATAGTTGCTGTCCAATAACACGATTCGCAAAGAGCAAATAGCCTTTTGTCATAATCATATTTCCTTTCTAGAATTACATCAGACATGTGTAAGTTGATGATAGAGTGCATGTTAATCGTTGCCCTGTGTATTTGCGTAGATCATATAGCATCATTTACAAGTATGATTTTATTATTAGTCCATTTTAAAACAGAATGATTATCTACAACAGTTATCGCTTTCATTTTTAACGCTCAAAGAATCAATTACCTTTAATCGAGATACGTATAGATTATGTTGATGAGTATAGATGCATATTGACTACAGTAAAAACATGGTAAATAATTATGAACTAACTTTATTCAAGGTGATCTATGCTAAAAAGCAAAATACTCATAGGAATTATTGCAGTTATATTTTTGGCAACATCTACGGTATTGACAGCTGCAGTATATGCCCAAAATAAGGTAACGATCAACGGAGCTGGAGCAACTTTTCCCTTCCCATTAATTGATACATGGAGAGTAGAATACCAAAAAGTACACCCGGAAACTAATATTAATTATCAATCTATTGGAAGCGGTGGCGGTATTAAGCAATTTACAGCAAAAACAGTCGATTTTGGAGCTACTGATGCACCTCTGTCACAAAATGAAAGTCAGAAAGTGCCAGGAGCAGTACATATTCCAGAAACTATTGGATCTGTTGTTGCGGCATATAATATCCCAAGTATCCCTCAAAAGGGACTAAAGTTAACAGGTGAAGTTCTAGCAGACATATTTTTAGGCAAGATTACCAAGTGGAATGATCCAAAGATCCAAGCTTTAAATAAGGATAAAACTTTGCCTGCTGATGACATCGTGACAGTGCATAGATCAGATGGTTCAGGTACAACCTTTGTTTGGACTGACTACTTGTCAAGTGTAAGTCCAGCATGGAAAGATCAGTTAGGTAAAGGAAAATCAGTTCAGTGGCCGTCGGGAATTGGCGCCCCTGGAAATGAAGGAGTTGCAAATGCAATTAAAGGAAGTCCAAATACAATCGGATATGTTGAGTTAGGCTATGCGTTGACTACAAACACACCATTTGCATTTATCCAGAACAAGGAAGGTAAATTTGTTGAACCTTCACTTAATTCGACCAAGGCCGCAGTGGAGGCCAACGTAGCATCACTGCCAAAAGGCGATGGAGACTGGAGCAATGTTACCCTTGTAAATGCAGCAGGTGCAGATTCATATCCCATTGCAAGCTTGACATACCTACTCTTGTACAAGGAAATGAGCACCGATCCAAACCTAGATCAGGCAAAAGCAAAGGCATTGGTTGATTTCATATCATGGGCTATAACTGATGGGCAGAAAATTGGCCCAAGTCTGGGCTACGTTCCACTACCTGATGCTGTAGTAAAACTCGACCAGGATACTCTTAAATCCCTAACATTCAAGGGACAGCCAATTACATAATTGCGTCAATAACGTGGCAGGAATGAAATGAACAACAACAATCCGAACCCTTTTCTTTATTTTTTATATCTAAATTTCTGGTCTTATGCTATAAGGAATTATAATACGAACACAAATAACAATAATAATAGCTTGACTATATCAAATGTCCTTGTTAGAAAAATGGCAGGTGGTAGGGTATTTCTGTAGTAGGCTCCAAACATAAACAATACCTATCTAGGCTTTTTGTAGTACGAAACAGAAAACACGATAAGATATTCGCAGGACTTGCTGTCGGAGCTGCAGCTTATACGTTACTTATGGTAGGACTTGTTGCCTTTTCAGTAGCTAAAGGATCTACAGATATTTTTGCGAAAGAAGGTTTTAACTTTATTACACAATCAAATTGGGATGCAGTTGAAGGTCGTGAATCATTTGGTGCTTTTCCCTACATTATTGGTACCCTCTTGAGCGCCGGTATAGCGATGCTAATAGGAGTACCAATTAGTTTGGGAATTGCTATCTTTATTTCAGAAATAGCACCGCCTCGAATCGGCACTCCACTAGCCTTTCTATCAGAACTTCTTGCTGCTGTTCCAAGTATAATCTATGGTCTCTGGGCATTATTCGTATTTAGATTCTGGATAAGAGATTTGGTAGAAAAGCCATTGTACGACGTGTTTCATGCTTCCGTCCCATTTTTTGCAAAGACACCATTTGGCCTCGACATATTTACTGCGGGAGTAGTATTGGCAATTATGATAATTCCGATAGTATCGTCTATATGCAGAGAGGTTATGAAAGTCGTTCCTAATTCACAGAGAGAAGCAGCATATAGCCTTGGTGCTACTCGCTGGGAAACTGTTAGAATGGCTGTATTTCCTTATGTTAAATCAGGACTCGTAGGTGCTTCTATGCTTGGTTTGGGTAGAGCAGTCGGAGAAACGATACTTGTTACAATGATTATTGGCAACGTAATCGGTCCTAATGCAATACCTACTACATTGTTCTCCCAAGGTCAAACTCTTGCAAGTTTGGTAGCCAATGAATTTAATGAAGCATCGTCTGATCTACATCTTTCGGCTCTGATTGCTCTTGGAGCCATTTTGTTAGTCTTGACGATGGCAATCAACATAGCAGCCCGTATAATGGTAAAAAAGAAAATTAAGGTGCAATCAGGGGCCAAATCACAATGACAATAAATAATAACAAGAAGTACAGGGATATTCTGCTGGAAACTGTAGACAAGAAATACAGAAAACGCATGTTTGTCAATAAACTTGTTACAATATCTACAGTAGTTTGTGTTATTGCTGCGATAGTCCCCTTGACTAGTATATTGATTGAAGTCGTCAAGAATGGAATAAGTGCCATTAGTTATGACTTTCTCACACAGCCACAAGGTTCTATTGGTTCAGGCAGTGGTGGAATAGCGCCTGCTATACAAGGAACTTTTATTGTTGTAGGACTTGCCGCTGCGATAGGGACACCAGTAGGCCTTCTAACAGGCATATATCTGTCAGAATTTGCCAAAGAAGGCAAATTTTCATATACGGTTAGATTCTTTAATGATGTCCTTACTGGACTGCCATCGATAGTCATTGGTATTGTAGGATATGTTCTTATAGTTTTAGCCTTGGGTTCCTTTTCAGTATTAGCTGGAGCACTATCTCTTTCTATAATTATGATACCAATAGTAGTTCGCGTCACAGAAGAAACATTGAAGGTGGTTCCGTATTCGCTGCGAGAAGCAGGTCATTCACTAGGACTTTCCAAGGCCAAAATTACTTTATTTATAGTACTTCCTGCTGCAAAAGATGGAATTCTCACAGGTATTATCGTTGCCATATCAAGAATTGCAGGTGA
>DATDLD010000020.1:0-3243 GCA_036519475.1 Candidatus Nitrosopolaris sp.
ACCAATTTTTTGTGCGGGATATACTGTCTATAGCGGCTTGAGGATTGCCGAACCTAAACCCCATGAGCGTATAGCAATTGTTGGTGTAGGAGGTTTAGGACATCTAGCAATTCAGTATGCTAAGGTCTGTGGATTTGAAACGATTGCCATTACACATTCTAAGGATAAAGAAGAGTTAGCGCACAAACTTGGTGCAGATGTCGTAGTATCAGATGGAAAAGGTCTAAAGAAATCTGGTGGAGCAGATGTGATTCTAGCCACAAGTAACTCTTACAAGGCTACAAGTGATACTCTAAAGGGATTAAGACCAGATGGAAGGCTAGTTTTAATGGGGTTGTCAGACGAGCCTCTAATTGTGACAGGTCATTTACTGATGGGACGAGGACGCATTATAGGTTCAATTCAGAATGATAGAGAATATCTCTATGAGGCACTGGATTATGTAGCCAAAGGAAAGGTTCGTGTTATGACAGAATCTTTTCCATTGGACGACATGAATATCGCCTATGAAAAGGTTGTGAAGGGGGAATTAAGATTTAGGGCTGTACTCAAAATTCGATAAGCATTAACAAGTCATTCATTCGTTCCTCTTTTGGGATTTTTATGGTAGACCCAATTGATGAAGAATATTGAATCAATCGTACCGATAAAATCGATTTTAGACATGAAAAATCGAGTATACCATTTTAAATTACTAAAAGTATCATTTTGAGAGCCGATCTTTCTAGTGACCATCATGTTGATTAAAAGGTTAATGATCTAGTAACAATACTACATCCCGGGATTTTTAGATACTAAGATTTGAAACGTACAGGCATTGCAGGATTGCCAAATTCGTTAGAAGAGTATGCGGAGTATATCTTTATTATCTGGCCGTGCTTTACCTGATAGTCGCCCAGTAAATTTATTATACTTCTGTACTTGTCATCCAGAGTCAATAAGGATTCAGCTAATGGTCCTGCTAACAAAATGTGGCCTCCGTCTCCAACATCCATAACACGTCTAGCAAAAATGATGCCCGGTCCCCATATATTCTGGTTGGAATTTACATCGTTTACTATAAAGACCGTTCCAGAGGCAATACCAATTCGAACATCTAGAAACGATCCATCTTCTTTGTTGGTATGTGTGTTATATTTTTTCAAAGCTTGATGCAAATCAATTCCAAGCTGAAGAGGAGATTCAGGGCTTAACATGAAGCCTATGGCCATGCCATCACCTGTTGGAAGAACTCTCTTATCAGATGCTTTCTTGAACGTATCGCAATGACTTATCATCTCATTTAATGCCTCAATCTTCTCTATCTGCCTTCTCACAGATAGGGCAGGGTCTGACAGGCCTACTACATCTACAAAGAAAAATGCGGCATCGATAACTCCTGAGGGGCCTACATCAGACACACGAGCTTGACCAAACGCACCAGCAAGCTTCATGTAAATCTTGACATGGTCGTGGTGGAATGGCATATCTAGGTAATACTCGGGTTCTTCTAGAATCGGTGCTTTACAAAGACCACATATAGATAATTTTGGTTTCGAACTTGCTTCTGATTCAAATTTTAAAATTCCGTCATCTTCAATATTGAATAGAGCTGAAGATGACTTGCTACTTGCTCCCTTGATTGATATTAATTTTAGCTTGCGTTTTATCTTGTCCGAATCCTCTTGAATCTCGATCTCAAGTACAATATCAAAAATTGAACTTAACTTATTCAGAATTGATTCATTACTGGATTGAGTACCAGAGATGGTAATTAGCGCCAATGATTCTAACTCTTTAATAAGAAACGATAATGCATTTACAAACTTCAATACTTTGTCTTCTTCAAATAAGGTAAACATATGTGTCAGCGAATCAAGGATGATAGCACACTTTGGAAGACCATTAAGGGTAGATGTAGATCCATGCTGTGTTCCTTCGATTGTATTGGTAACAGATGAGGACCATTCTTCAATGGTATTCCGAATGTCTTGAAAAGTAGCGGAGAGCTTGGGATCGTTTATACTAGTAGTAGTATCTGATTCTTTGTTGTCAGTAGTTACTAAATAGGGATTTAAAAATTTTAAATTCTTAATTTTTGCATCAGCTATATTGTTGAAAAGATTTTCATACTCTTTGCGGGTCATACTCGAATTGATATATATGCACATAGATCCGCTATCCAAGCAATCTGTTATCATCTGCCTACAAAAGATAGTTTTGCCTCCTCCAGGAGGGCTCATTAGTAATAATATTCCAGAGTTAGTCTTTTCAGCAGCGGCTTGCCCTACTAAGTTTGAAAGCCCAGGAATCCTTACTTCAGGCATTATCTTAATTGATGTTGAGTACCTTCGATTTTTTAAATTTAACTCTAAATAGTCTTTAGTTTTTCTATAAGTGTATCAATCTTACCTGCAAATGGATGATTTGGATACCTTAATGCTGTTAAAAATTCATTACTATCAAACTGAATATCACAATAACAAGGAATAGAAAGTATTGTATCCATGCCAATGTCGGCGTTAAGTTTAGAAATTACTGCGCTCTGATTATCAACTGTATTATTGAACATTTCCTGCGTCGCTGAAGTCTGTTCACCAGCTAGATTAGGCGGCAAACAATAACCTGCAGCTCTGTTTAACAATAGATAGGATTTGGTTCCGAGCTTTGTGAGGCTATCATAAATTTCCCTTGCCAGGAGTCGGGTTCCTTTTAGATCAATACCGTCTAACTTTAGTGAAAGAAGAATTGTATCAGCAATAGCCAGAGAATTGATGGACCAATACCGAATACCGGGGCTTGTGTCAATTATGACAAAATCTGCGTTATACTTGGAAACAATCTCTTCTCTTAGCATAAGAAATTTTCTTAGTAATTGTATCTTGGAGCCTTCTTGTCTTACTGCACCGTCGAGCTTGTATATTTCATCTTTTGAAGTACTAGAAAATGCTACCAACAACTTTCCTTTCGATGAGTCAGATTGCTCGCCATCATTAGATGAAAATTTATTTAATACAGGAGACAAATCGTGGATTACCTCGTCAATATTGGCATTTTCGAAGAGATAATCATTGATCGATTTTTTAGGTTGCCATTGAAAGTAGTCCTGGAGACTGGGAGCATATACATCGACATCTAGTAAAACGGCCGTTAATCCTTTTTTTGCTAACGATGCTGACAAGTTAGAGCTGATTGTTGACTTACCCGTACCGCCCTTATATGAGTGGAGTGCAATACATTTCGTCATTATTTGTTTAAATTCAA
>DATDLD010000021.1:0-3130 GCA_036519475.1 Candidatus Nitrosopolaris sp.
GAGGTGCTAGAGACCCACATGATTCAATTTGATATCTTAGTTCCGAAAAGTTTTTGGTCAGCAGCCACCAGATTTACAATAGCTGGATAATCGTGTTTGGAATATTTCTAGTGATTAGTTTTTTAATTCTTCCTAAGGGAACAGTTAAAAACGAAACTATTTTTTTTAGTATGTTACTGATATTAGTGGTTCTTATCGTTGTAGCAATAATTCTGAGAAAGAGGGGTCGGAATCGATCTGCGGATGCTGACAACTCGGAACCATGATACGTTTATTGCTGAAATCTGAAGAAGTAAAAAAAAGTTGGTAACGAAATGACCAGGAGATCCGATGAATCTATTTTTAGGTAGGGAAAGAAATGCTAAATCATTCTCACTATTATGATTTATCGACCCTTTTTGTAAAATCGGTCTTTGGAACAATCAATTGGCCCATCTGATTAAACATGTGCAAGAAACGCATGCCTTTTTCAGTTGTTCTAAAACTCCTTTCTCCTTGGATATACTCTATTAGACCAGTCTGAAGTAAAAGTATTAAATACTCTTTTAGTAAATTATGAGATAAATACGTTTTGTAAAGGATCTCTGTCTGTCTTACCCTATTTCCATTAGTAACCTCTAAAATACACGCAATTATTTCAGATCGGCTCCTGTGATGTTTCATACCGTTTACATTTTGTTTCTGTATAATATAAAATTTTTCAAGTGAACCGCCATATAACTACTGAGTCATGATGAGCCACGGTTTAGGAACAAATGCATGTGCTGATCACCTGGATCGACAGCTTATGGGAAGCCTTAGAGTGGAAAGGGAGAATTCGCATTAACTTGGATTAGAGTTTAATATCGGAATTGCGATATGGGGAATATCATTTGAGTCTGCCACAACTGCAAAACCTAGCAACAATAGATGACGATCTTACTGATGAAAATTATGGTCATTACCCTCAAAAAAGGCCTGTAGAATCCTTGCTTGATTATGGATTCATTCTGCTTGATAAACCTGCAGGTCCCACAAGCCATGAAGTGGTCTCATGGGTAAAAAAAATACTGGGGATTAATAAAGCCGGTCATAGCGGTACACTTGATCCAGGTGCTACCGGATTACTACCATTGGGACTCGGAGAGGGTACTAAAGCCTTATCAGTCCTGCTACTGGGTCCGAAGGAATATTATGCGTTGACCCGACTACATGGATATGTCACAAAAGAAAGGATAATGTCAACAATCAAGGAGTTCACTGGAGAAATATACCAGAGGCCTCCACAAAGATCTTCCGTAAAAAGAGAAACACGGATTAGAACTGTATATGAATTTGAAGACATAGAACATTATGACCGGCTCCTGTTGATCCGCGTTTTGTGTCAAGCCGGCACGTACATTAGAAAAATAGTATATGACTTGGGAGAAGTTCTCAGTACCGGTGCTACTATGATAGAGCTTCGGAGGACAAGAATTATCGATCTTTCAGAAAATGCATATGACTTCGTAAAGTTACATGACATAGTTGACGCATTCAAGATGTATAAAGAAACTGGAGATGATAAGAAACTCCGTAGGCTTATACAACCTATCGAGCTTTGTTTACATGGGATACGTGCGGTAATAATTCGTGACACCGCTGTCGACGCAGTTTGTCATGGGGCGCAAATTGCAATACCTGGAGTTCTAGCATTACCTGATGACCTGAGGCTTGGCGAGCTTGTTGGACTGTACACATTAAAAGGCGAAATCGTAGGGCTGGCAGAAGCGGCAATGAAGAAAAAAGAAATAGAGGATAACGCTAAAGGACTAGCTTTTCATACTAGAAGAACCATCATGAAACCCGGGACTTATCCTAGAGTATGGCGTTCAAAGGGTACTCGTACTGCAAAAACTCAGTAGAAGACTAATACACATTACTGATGAGAATTTCAAATCTGATTACTACAGAATTACGGACTCTAATAACATTGTTAAGCTCAGAGAAATAGATGCCTAGACTAAATAAACAAATCTGGCTACTTTTTAGGCTTGTAGGCTAGCATGATCTGCATAGACAAGAACAGAAATGATTCTTTTTCATATAAATATACATAAGCACTTCTAATGGAACCTATGATAGATCAAGCCAGATGATCTCCGCTCACTCGAAACTTGATATGCTATAGCAAAGATATACTTTTTGTCCCAGTGTAGAACACAAAAAATCGCAGCTCTAGATTTGAGTCCACGTCCACATCATCCAATTGTAGAAGCCTTTCCGAATTAGTGTTAAGGGATTAGATTTAATTATTCGTTTTCATTGATTATATACGCCAGTAATCGATTGTGCTTAAGCCGGGGTCGCCTAGCACGGTATGGCGCAAGCCTGGAAAAACAAACCTTGTTAGCTTGTGATCCGATAGGGTCGCGAGGGTTCAAATCCCTCTCCCGGCGCCTCAGCTCACAGATGGAATACCGGCATCAGGTTGGATGTATGCAGCTAGACGGTTTTCCTAAAACTACCATCCTTTGTTCTTTTGATTGGGCGTGCCAAATTTGAAGAAATCATAATTCACCAATGATTAAATCTGCGAAATAGTACTTCCACTCTAAGGAATACATTTTTTATTCTTCCAGAAAATCCATGTCTCGTTGGGGATTAAAGGAATCTAAAAAAAGTAGACTTTTTATTTTGCTGGATATTAGTCCGACTCAAAGGATAAGGATAGGATAACTCTTTGATGATGCACAATACTCTATAGTTTCATACATCTGTATCCATTTCTTCAAATGCAGTCGCTTTGGAAATCTCGTGTAGGCGCATAGATAATGTTCGTTCATATTGTTTTTTATCGATCAGGCTATTCGCGTCGAGTAGGTCTATTAATGTATTGATACGCGCATTTATCTCTTCAATAAGGGTCAGTTCTCGACCTGTAGTCTTGTTCTTTGAGGTTGATCGAACCTCTCCATTTTCTACAAGCCGTCTTTTTTTGGATTGCACTTTACTCATTATCCAATATTGTTTAGGTTTCTATCAGTTATACAAATCTTTTTATCGGAATTCGAAATCCCTTGTGATATTAAAAGTGCTTGACATATTTAGAGCCATCATATTTAACACAGATATTTGACTTGCTAACGAGTAATAAATTCCTAATATTGAA
>DATDLD010000022.1:0-3475 GCA_036519475.1 Candidatus Nitrosopolaris sp.
TAGCCTATAACCGTAGCAGGTATTAACTTTAACAAGCTTCGTAATTTAGCTTTTTTCGAATGCTTTTCATCTAATACAAGCAATGACCTGCCAAAAGTTAGAATAGCATTAAGAATTTGATTTGGCAGACGTTCATCTAGAACATCATCGTCTGATTTTAATTCGACCGGGTAAAAACGAATCCAATCAATTCTACATTTTTCTGCTTTTGCAAATTGTGCTAAAAGTCCCGTACGCGTCAGTATGTTAAAGTAATTATCAAAGGATCGAATAGAATCATAACGAATGTCAGACTCATTATGTTTCTCCAAGATCGCTATAACTAGATCGAAGTTCCTGAAATATCCTTCATCCCTTACTCTTATCTCCCTACTACTAGTTGCAGATGTGGGGAGAAAGTCATTATAATCAGTATGACCGGATTCAAGTGAATTAATGAAAAGATGCTTTAGATCTTTCTCTTTCACAGCCCTTTTCTGTATAATGTGATATTTATTCTCTGAACCTACAGAATGACGTTTGTCATACTAATGTTTTGGTTATCATGATCATCAAACTATTGGCGTTTTAAATATTTTTGATGTTGAAGAATCAATTATTATTTCTGACAATACTAAGTGCAAGCACGCTTCATCTTAACAACAAACGATTGTAAATCATGAAGCATTTTTTTCTTATTTTTGCTATTTCTTATGATGTCTATTATAGCACTACCTACAATGACTGCATCTGCGCCTGCGTCGCTCATCAATTTTACATGCGAGGGAGTACTGATCCCGAATCCTACTGCTAATGGAGGTGGTCTTGACGAAGATGCCGTTTTGCTTATCATACATGTTTTCTTAATATTCTTAATAGCATCAAAGGTATAACCATAAAATGACTTCCTAGCCCCAGTTATTCCATAAACTGAAACCATGTATATGAATCCCGTACACCTACGGATGATGGATCGAAGTCTAGTATTGCTTGTATTGGGAGATGCAAGAAATATCGTCGCAAGGCCCAGCTTCGCTGCATTTTCAACATAAGGATATGATTCCTCTATGATCATGTCAGGAAGGATAAATCCATCAATACCGCTTTGTCTCGATCTCCTCATAAAATTCTCAAATCCTTGCCTTTGTAGAATATTTGAATAAGTCATTATTACAATTGGGAGATTAGGAAATTTTTTCCTGATATTATTTGAGATTTTTAGACATTTCTTAGGAGTGATACCCTTTAAGAGAGCTTTGTAGGATGCTTCTTGAATTGTTGATCCATCAGCTACAGGGTCTGAGAAAGGGATTCCAAGTTCAATGATATCTGCTCCTCCTGTTACCAAAGAAGAAATTATATCTTCTGTAGTTTTCATGTCTGGATATCCAGCTACTACATAGCAAATTAATGCACGCTCGTTGTTTTCAGTCAGCTCATTAAATTTCATGTTGATTCTATTAGTGCCAATTGGTTGTAGCATTATTCCCATCACTATTATTATTAGTATTAGTATTATTCGTGTCGTTATTGTTTTTTGGATCTACTTGTACTATGCTTTTTTTTCTGCCGCTCTTTTGTTTTCAAATAATGCAAAATAATGCCTATGTCTTTATCTCCCCTACCAGAAAGAGTAACTACGATACTTTCACTCTTATCCATTTTTTTTGCAAGTTTCATGGCATAAGATATAGCATGAGACGGTTCTAGAGCAGGGATTATGCCCTCATGTTTTGATAGTGTCAAGAAAGCCTTGACAGCATCCTCATCAATACAGTTGACATATTTTGCCCTCTTAACGTCCATCAGAAGGGCATGTTCAGGTCCAACGCCGGGATAATCTAGACCAGCAGATATGCTGTGTGTACCCTGGATCTGACCAAATTCATCTTGTAATACATAACTTAGCATGCCATGCAAAATTCCTTTTGAGCCAGCGGATAATGTTGCAGAATGTTTTGGGGAATGTACTCCTTTTCCTCCAGCCTCTACTCCGTACAATAATACTTCGTCATCGTCTATGAAAGGATAGAACGTTCCTATGGCATTACTTCCTCCTCCCACACACGCAACTATTGCGTTTGGCATCCCATTGGAAATCTCTTTCATTTGTTGTCTTATTTCTTGGCCTATTATACTCTGAAAATCCCTTACCATCATAGGATAAGGATGGGGACCAACTACAGAACCGATAAGATAATACGTCGTTTCAACATTTGATATCCAATTTCGTAACGCTTCATTAATCGCATCCTTTAGCGTTTGCGTTCCAGATCTAACAGCATGAACCTGTGCTCCAAGCAATCGCATTCGGAAGACATTGACATTTTGCCTCCTGATGTCCTTTGAGCCCATATATATTTCAGCATTTAGGCCTAATACTGAAGAAGCAATTGCAGTTCCTACCCCGTGTTGACCTGCCCCCGTCTCAGCAATTATTCTCTTCTTACCCATTCGCTTCGCTAATAAACCCTGACCTAGCGTATTATTCGTTTTATGCGCACCTCCATGCAACAGGTCCTCCCTTTTGAGATAAATTTTTGCACCTCCGACATAGGAAGTAAGATTTTTTGCAAAGTATAGTGGTGTTGGACGGCCTGCATACTGAGATAAATAGTATGAAAGCTCATTTCTAAAATCTGGATCGTTCTTGTATTTTTCATAAGCTACTTCCAGCTCCTCTACAGCAGGAACAAGAGTTTCAGGAATAAACCGTCCGCCGTACTCTCCATATTTGCCAGCTATTGGAAAATTGCTTAGCATATTTTGATTATACTCCTAGTGAAGTCAAGGAGTATTAAGACGTTCGGGATAAGCATGTTATTACCATCATCGTCTTACTATTTTTTCTATTATTTTCATTATTATTGTCATTTTCATTGTTGGTTAACTAAGCGAAAGGTAGAGCTCATTTACCTTCGAGCTGATGTCCTTTGACTCCATAATGCTAGTCCCTACCAAAAAAGAATCTGCGCCTGCTCTCTTTAAATGTTGAATCTCTTCTTGTTTACTTATCCCACTCTCGCTAATGATAATATTTTCACCTTTGTTGTGCTTTTCCAGCAACTTTTCAGTAGTTGCAATATTAACTTCTAAATTCTTTAAGTCTCGATTATTAATTCCTATTAGATTGTGTTTCTGCAATTTTAATTCCAAAGCCTCCTTGAACTCTTGCTCTGAATGTACTTCCACGATTACCTGTAATCCTTTTCTCTGGGCATAATCAGCAAATTTTTCAATACTGCCTTCTGCCAGGTCTTCATCAAAAACTGTTTTGATTAAGAGTACGCAGTCGGCTCCAATTCGTTTGGCTGCTTCGATTTGAGCTTCACTGACGGTGATATCTTTCATAAGAATGGGAACGTTAACAACTTTTCTTATCATTGCGAGATGCATGATAGAGCCGCTAAAAAGATATGGTTGAGTTAATACTGAAAGACCAATAGCTCCTGCCATAACCATTGTGTATGCCAATTCGCTTGGTGTAGCCTCAGTA
>DATDLD010000023.1:0-4587 GCA_036519475.1 Candidatus Nitrosopolaris sp.
TAATCTCCATGTATAGTAGTACATGTCGAATGTTACTACCTACATGAGTCATTCACAAAACTAATATACTTTAGCGGAAATTGGAACCTATTGAACGTTATGTTCCAGCTGTGCTATGATAATGACAACCAATAACATAATACCTTTTAACCAAGTATAGGTATTATCTGTTAGCAAGAAAATGGGAGTGATCCAAGTAATAATAGCTGCAATCATAGCTCCAAGCCTAGTTCCATTAAAGATAAAATACAAAGATATCACAATACCAATATACCATAGCCGTTTAATGCTAGCCAACGGATTTGAAAATATTTCTTGGCCGTTCACATCAAAAAGTAGTGTAGATGCGTATGATCGGAAAATTTTACTGGGAATAATATGAAGAAAGGAGCAACATTCAACTTCTCTACTAATATCGGACAGTCCCAACCTTGTTAACTCTTAATACTCCTACATATCAAAGATAATAGATTAGAAAATCTAAATGGCTTAGTTAGTATCTCATTTTTATTATTCTTGATTCCCATTGAGTCAATGTCTTGGGTTTTGTTCTTGTTTTTGTTTACGCTTTTGTTTACAGCTATGATTGTGGGAATCTCATCCAGACATTCCTTGCCACTATCTGTAATTACTACCTCTTTGAAACCCATAGAATGTAGCCAAATATTGTATATCTGTTGAAGATCTGGTTCTGGTTCTGCAACAAGAACCCGTGTTGATAAGTCTATTGAAGAAACAGCTGACTCTGCAACTTCTATCTCTTCTCCTTTGACCGTTGGATATCCTGTCAGTATACAACCGGTCATATCTATAGCTATGCTATGGTTATGAGAAATATGATGTTTGTGTTGGTCAAAAGGATGCCTGCTTAATAATGAGCCCAAATATGGACATATAACAGTAATATGGTTTTGTTCTTTTTCTTGTCGATGTCGCCACTTTATATAAATGTCTTGCCACCACTTCTCTACCAGATTACATTGGTCAAAGTGTTTATTCCGAAAGAGGTTATCAGCACAATCAGCAATAATAAGTACGCCTTTACCATCTCTATCTTTAAGTTCTTGTTGTAACTGCATTTTGAACTCTTCAAATGGTGTTAAATCTTTTGCAAGTGCGGAATCATAAAATGGTTTCAGATTTACAATTAACAAGTTTCTTTTTCTGACGTTTTCTTCGTAATCTTTAATCTGCGAGGATATCTTTGTTAAGTGTGATGTATTATAGGCGTTAACAGAAGCATAGATACAAAGCAGCTTTTGTTCTAATCCTTGATTGATGTAGTTTATTGAGGCAATGTCGCGGTTAGAATTGTTATCGTACAAAAGCATAGCATGTTGACTGCTAGAAGATAGGCTAATTACTTTAGGCGTCTACAAATTCTCTCCCCAGTTCTCATTTTCTTACACATGGATTGCAATTGCATATTGTTGAATCTTTCTATTAAGTTAGTCCTTTTACTGCTTCTTTGACTCTAGTGTTTCAGAATATGCACCATATGCCAATACTTCTGCATTTAGTAGAGTCTTACGTTAGGTTTGTTAGACTCATTTCATAGAGGACATTACTTTCATCTTAATGTCTACGCCTGTAGGTCTTTAGTAACTAACACATTAGTATATGCATATACATTCTTATAGGTACAACAACAACTTTATGTTATGAATAATAGCAGCACCATACTCATACTAGTTACATATCGAGAGGCGAAATAAGTGGAAAAAGTTTTTACATCGCTAAGATCCTTTGCTGACTCTTACGGTAAACCAAAGTTCTGTGCAACATGCGGTAACGTGGCTACTCAAGAAGCCTTATTCAATGTAGGAGGGGGAATTACTCTCGTAGAGAGATACTGTGATGTGTGTATTAAAAGCGTAAAGTAAAAACAAAAATATGCGCGCTTCTGTTACTGGTGAAGAATAGAATGAGCGTAGAGCTTGCCGGTTTTTATTTAAAGACATAATGAAGTTTTACAGTTTAAAGTTATTACGTGAATTATTACTAACAAGCTGGTAGGAAATCACAATAATCATTGCATTCACTATAACGTTGTCCTTTGTGATCATTTTAGCATCTACAGGATATATTGAACCAGTATTTGCACAGCCATTAGATATCAGAAAAATATGTAATAATACACAGTAGGAGAATTTGCAATGTCTCCTTTTGAACTTTTTATTCTAGATACCCTAGCCAAAATACATCTGAGCTAGTAGTTTCTCAGAGCTAGTAAAACCATGGAAGCAGTAGTCTAAGAATGTTCATTCTCATGTTATAATAATTCAAATAGACTCAAAAGACAATAAATAGTTTAACCTAGCTTGGGCTTCATAAACTAATTGTATCATGTACCGATTTAACTTGATAATTTGGTATAATTTCTTGTGACTTTCCGTGACACTGGACTGTCAGACCAGAATTAATGCTAATAATGAGTAATACGCCAATTAGAGAGTGTGAACCATACTATACGGAGTTAGCAGTGAAGCAGATAGAAAGTAGGAAACCCTAAGAATTTGCTATAAAGGTTAATTTGAACTGCTAAATTAGTAAACTCATATAAGTTGGTTATTAGTAATGTAGTAAACCTAATATTTTCAATGTATAACTTCATCAGTTGTTGTAATTATATAAACCTGTGTAGTATACGGGATTGATAGAAATAAATGCTTGATCTGTCTTCTGGAAATAGTATACTTCTTATTATCTATGGTATAGTAGTATCCTCTATTTCCTTCTTTATAATACTATATGCAACACCAAAAATAATCAAATTCCAAACCCTCAAAGGAAGTGTAGTACAAGATTATCACAAACCCGGGAGGTATAACATTCCAAGACCAGCTGGACCTGTGTTGCTCTTAGGAATCGCAGCAGCTGAGATTCTGCTTTACTCGTTGACTCTTAATATGAAAGTCATTGCTATTCTGTTAACCACTGTCTTCGCATTCATTATAGGATTTATCGATGATAGAAATGTTATGCCAGGATGGTTTAAACCTATAGCGCTAATAGGCGCAGCCCTCCCATTAATAGCTTTAGGGGCTCACGGAACTCATCTCAACCTCATATTTGGCGATGCGTATATCCCATTGCTATACATGCCTCTGATACTAGTCATAATTCCAATCGCCGGCAATACAATCAATTCTATTGATGTTTTGAATGGGGTTGTCAGCGGATTTGTAATCATTGCCATGATTCCGCTTTTGGCTAGTATAGCTATTTTTGGCAGCAATGAAGTATTTCTTGCTGCACTTCCACTACTTTTTGGTATGGTCGCATTTTACAAATATCACAAGTTTCCTAGCAAGATATTTCCAGGTGATTCTGGTACATTATTAATGGGTGGGATGTATGGCGCAATAGCAATTGCAGGTAGTTCCGAAATTATAGGAGTTATCGCACTACTTCCTGCAGTAATGAATTCATTTCTGTTTCTTGCCAGCGTTAAGAAAATTATTGAACATAGGCAAGTTAAGGCTCGGCCTACCATTTTGATGAATGATTTCAGGCTGATGGCTTCAAAAGAAAAACATGCACCTACTACACTATTGAGACTAATCTTGGCAAATGGGCCACTGTCAGAAAAGGAGATTGGCTACCAAATTTTCAAGCTAGCAATATTTTCCTCATTTCTGGCATTCATTTCAATTATTATCCAGTATTACTTCCTGACAGGAGCGGGAATTGCAAAATGAGGCTTTTCGGGCTTATTGGATTTATTACTACAATGTGGATAATGATAATGACAGTGGCAGCTTTTTTAATAATTTTTGTAGCTCCAATAGATGTTATATTATTTAAGGGCAAAGCTGATAGGTTAACAATATCTATTGTTCAAGCATCGATTGCCATCATTGTTACAGTACTATTGATATTAGGACTGAGTAGGTTAAAGAAAATATATATGCAAAAGAATCTAGTAGAATAATCCCGATAGTACAACAAACAGAAGAAATGGTGGGACGGATTGAGAGAAGAAAGAAGAAAAGATATTGAAGCTGAAAGAAACAGCAACTGACCTAATGGCATCTTCTACTACAGTTGCAGTAGTAAGCCTGTCTTTGTAAATCAGTTAAATTGCATATGATAAGAGGATAAGGTTTACCTCATGTTTGTGGCTTTAATTCTGAAATGGACATGCTAGGGATAGGTATTGGAATATACTCTCAAATTCTTGATGAACATTTGCAGGATGTTAAATTATTATAGTATAACTTTATGAGTGAAAAATTCTTCGCGCAATCAATTCCCATGAGATCAATAATGTTGTCTGATCCAGTATACTTTCAACTTGGGGGATAACCACTAAGCTTACAGAGACTTCAACGTGTGGATTTGTCTATTTATGAGTAAAGGTCTACATAGTGAATTAGAACAGAATACTAGAGCATTTCTAGATAATTTGCAACAAAAGGGAGGACCACCAATTTATACCCTGTCACCATACGATGCTCGTGCTGTATTATCTGGACTTCAGATCCTCAAAGATTAGTATATCTACAAGGATCTCTCAACATGAAGTAGATCATCACTTATGAAAATTGGAATAATAGGAGCAGGAAATATTGGCGAGACTACAGC
>DATDLD010000024.1:0-2908 GCA_036519475.1 Candidatus Nitrosopolaris sp.
CTACCACCATAATTATTTACATTATTGTTAGCAGATTTATTCTTCTTGGCATAAGTAGTATGTATTAAGCTAATATGAGAAGGAGTAGAAATCACCATCCCAATCATCAAAATAAAAATAATTATTGTTATTGATAATAAAGCTAATGCCGTCATATACTTAGAATAGTATCTTGGATAATGATAATGCCGCATATATGCTCTGCAACTTTTTGTATTAATAAATTTGGTATTTTTGACTTCAGTAACTGGCTGCTACATCGCGATTCTAGGATATTTTACTATAATAATATGAGAGACTTTTTATCTCGTCTGAAGCGTTAACAGTTTTCAGACTGGTAGGTATACTTCACTAGCTCTATTCTCTTTCGATCATATTCATAGTCTATCAGCTTCCATTGTAAATCGCAGTTATGCAGTTATGGCATTTGATTGCTTCAGTCTTTTGGTGTTTTTGAATGTATATTTCATGATAAGATTTGCTATTATCATTGCATTTGGAATAGAAAAATGGATTCATAATAATATTTTTTCAGTTTTCAAACATCATTATTGTTATTCAATTCTGCTGGGATGAAACCGTATAAGATATACAATAAGTCATATTACGCAATAGACATTAAAAAATCATCTATTCTACTAGCCGTGTTATGGATAAAGACAGATTTTAGCCACTATGTTATTAACATAATTTGTCTATATTAGGTTTTAATATTTACAGATAGCTTACGTATGGATTGCATGTTTATAGGCGTGAGGATCTAAAGGTAGTATTGTTGCAACAAGAGGAATTATTCGATTGAAATTGATGGTAATAATATGTATAGATTAATTAGCTAATAACTAACATTGTTAACTCAAGGTTATTAATAAACAGCTAATAAATAATATTAATGATATTGGAAAAGGACAAGTATCTCGATTTGTTAGTAGTATCAAGTTTGTCTGTAATCAGTGAAGAAAAAAAGGCTGGAGACTGAAAAGATGAGACTAGGATTATCGTTTACAATTCAGCTCTTTGTAATAATCTTGCCTCTTATTGCTGCGGTATTCACAATAACAGCGAATAATAATTCTGCATTGGCTCAGGAGAATAATAATAACGCTAATGCTAATAAGACATCATCACCATCATTTTCTGCTGCTAACACTTCTTCAACTCAGGATATTATTCCTACAGCTGAATCCGTATATCAATCACAGTCAATGACCCTACCTTCATCAGTTGGAACCTTTGTTTGGTATATAGTAAATGAGGCACATGAAAATTCTGCTAATGAGAAACACAAATACATTAGTGATCATAATCCCATTTATCTTCCTACTAATCTCAAAATTCTTCAAGGAACTGCAATATCGTTTCTTGATGCAGATGCTCCATGGGATACACCTCATCCACATACAATTAACATTATTGATAGCTCTGGCAAGATTGTATATACAACAGGAAAACTGGATTACACTAATGCCTCAACACCAGTAGTCTTGCCTTCTGGAAAGTATTCAGTATTAGATACTAAATATACATGGATGATAGGAAATCTAATTGTCTCTACTAGTCAAAAATCTATAGGTAATAATCTTGTCGTTGGCGGATTTTATACTCCTACCAATCAAGTTGCAAATAACAAAGATAATGATGGTGGAGTTCATCCTGGATGGCTTGGCTATTATAAAGAACAATTTCCAAAGAATGGATTTAAAATCCTCAGCACATTTAATTTTCACTATGCTACCTGCAAATATTGTCCTGGACAATACTGGCCCGATCAAAAGACAGCAGATCATACTCTGATCATATATAGTACTACACAACCAATAGCTGATGTTCTTAGTAAGTTATCAAAAATGGTATGGGATAATGTGTATATTTAGATCCAAGAGATCCTTCTAGGATGACGAGGCTAATGGCATGATTGCTTGATGATAAAACTCAAGACCTCTTGATAAGCTTAGAGCCCAGAAATTGTAAGCCTAATAAGCAAAGTGCTACTGTGGAGAAATTCTATATGTGCTACCATCATGAGTAAGCACATATAGAAATCCATCACCAGCTCCAACTTGTATATCTGTAATTACACATAACCATGTCCAAATATGACTGGTTGAAGTTCATGATGAGTGTCTCCAATCTTATCTTCAAGAGCACCACGAAGTAATAATTCTGTTCTATCTGCATTTAATTTAAAATTGTATAGATTGCTAGTATTAACATTTCCTGTAAAGTATTTTCATATTGTTTTCCCGGTTTGTCTGAATTTAAGAATTTTAAGCCAGCAGGGCCTTGAATTGGTTCTCCTATGATTCTAAAGATCAGATTTTGTAAACCTATCAATTAAAATAACAATTCTAATATTTTTCCTTAACTAAGTCATATGGTTTCATAGCATTGGCTAATTCTTCTATCAAGTCAGTAGCAACTATATGTAAACCCACTCTCTTATATGCTAAACCACCAGCAATTCCGCTAAAATAAACAGATAGGATAGAAGCTGCAAAAGGATCGTCTTTGACTTTGGCAAGTAGTGCAGCAATCACACCAGACAAAACATCTCCACAACCACCAACAGTCATTGCAGGAGTAGTTCTTTTGATCACTGCTATTCGCTCCTTTCCTCCTTTTAGGCATCCTCGGCTGCCATCACAGATAATACAATGATATCCTTTTAGGACAATAGTTATGCCATATTTACTTGCCATCATGTTTGTGTTTAAAATTTGTTCTTCAACTGTATTACCAGGTCCCATATTATTAATACTGTTATTTTCATCATCCTCATTTCCTTGTTTTTCATTCTTAAACAGCCTTTCATATTCTCCTGCATGAGGAGTAACAACTGTATCTGTTTTTGAAATATGAGGAAGAATCGCAGGTATTAGACTTGATGCATCTAATATTAATTTTGTTT
>DATDLD010000025.1:0-4048 GCA_036519475.1 Candidatus Nitrosopolaris sp.
AGGATTAACACAAGATAATTTTGAACTCAAATCGTTTATTCCCGGTTTAATCTTCTGGGGAGAATCTTTATCAAAGGTAATAGTCCAGTTTGAATAGTCGTTTACTCCTCCAGGTCCAGTTGCTGTTGCATTTACAAGGGGCTTTAGGTCATTAATATTTACTGAAACTTGGCAATCAGTAGAATCATCGTCCGTAGATATTCCTGAAATCTTAAGTTCACCTACTGGAACTTGCTCGCCTTTAGTAGGAGATGTAATCCTTACGCCAGGAGGTTGTTGTTGTGTTGTATTCTGTGTTCCTGATACCTTTGATGCTTCTTGTGCGTATGTATAATTAATCCAATTAAATGAAGCAAATATTCCAAAAATAAGTATAACTATAACAAGTCTTTTAGATTCTAAGGGCAAGTTATTAGCGTGATTACCAATCATTCTGATACCCATAATTTAAGATCTTCCACAATTATACTTGAAGATATGGGTATTAACCTAACCATGTCAAAGTCTTGAAAGCCTAGGTTTAAAATATTTAATCAATTGTCCTTTCTAATTCTTCAACTCCGATGCAGCGATGCAGAAGAAGAAGGAAAGTCATGCCGCATGATAGAAAAAGGAGGTGACATGCTTCTTCTACTTCATTATGTGAGCTGCTTTTGTAATTGTCCCATAGATTGGCGTGTTTCCAAAGTGGTTATCAGTCTTGGTCGGATCTAGCCATATACTTATTACATTAGTATCCATTGCTCTTACACTTACAGGCACACCATTAACTGGACCATTCTTCATAGTTATTGTGACAGTTCCATTATATACAACAGTCTTGTTGTTTGGCATTGAGATACTTGTCAATGTAAAGTTGTGAATTTCATGTTTATGCATAGCAGATCCGTTTAACATCACCATGTTAAACATGGCATCAAATGCTGTGGTAGGAAGATTCTTTTTAGCGCTAGCATTGCTGATCATATTTGGCATTTCAGAAGTCATGTTTGTTGAACTTGCTTTCCATAAACCTGAAACTATCCATGCAGGTTTGCCATCTTTATCATTTTGTAGGCTTGCAATTGTTCCTGCTGCATATTGTCCTGGCTTATTCATACCATAGTGAGCAGCATATCCTATACCTTGTTGGTGATTATACATCATACCAGCATCTGCACTTATGGTTAAAGGAGAAGCAACTACTCCTAATGCCAATACTGCGGATATCCCTAACATTAAAGAAATTTTGAGATTCATTGCTCTGAATAAAACAATAGAAGGTATGTGATATAAGAGTTGTTCGTCGTAAAAATATGCCAGCTGCATAATATGTTCAATCACAATTATGACTGCCTTTTGTGTGATACCATATGCTTCAAGTAATGATTCACAACTTTCATTGCCAAAATAATGTAAATAGATCTGCGGCATGTTTGAACCAGTAGACCAGCCTGCGAATTGCCGCAATGTATGTTCCTTTAGTATCTTGGACTTTTCTGTTAATGCGCTATGCCTTCTCACATAGGGATTCCAGGGCTTCTTAAGCAGCTCTCTTATCCTTTGTTTATCTTCTGGCAAGACGTTAGGGTCGTCTAATAACCTAGGAAATAACTCTCTTGTATCTTTTACAGATCCCATGAAGTGTGATTATATCAATGGATCTGCCAAGACTTCTTCTAACACCAGATAGAAATACAGCATTTGGATTTCCTGGCTGTGGGTGTTCGTGGTCTAGATAGTCTTTAACATAGGGAATTGAATCTATGAGTGGTATATGTCTGCTACCTGTCTTCCCATTAATCGATATCTCAGCATATTGCTTGTCCCCTGAGGTCTTGAAAGCAATATCCTTAATCTTTAGTTTGAGTAATTCGTGCGGCCTGCAACCAGTATCATGGGACATGGCATGATAGCATTTGGTTCTCTTAGAAGGACAATACTTTAAAAATAGAAGATCGTCTTCTGCAGTCCGAATGTCTGCAGGTGTGTAAGTAGACTTTTCTTTTCTTTTCAGGCGTTGGATATTGTCCAATAGTTTGGGATTAGCCTTTTATTGGGTTCTATCTGAGGATAAAAAACCATTTGAAGAATTGTATTAAGTTGACTCTATAGAGATTGTATGTGCCAATCCATTTATGCTGAGGATCTATGCTTTCAGGTCTACGAAAACTATCCAAGAATGCAAGTATATCCTCCCTAGTTATCTGTCTAAACGGCTTATTATTGTACTCTGAAAAAGAACATAAGATAGCAATAACATTTCTCCTATAATTATTTGAAGCATTAATCTCTTCTTTTAGTGACTGGATATAATCTGTTATGGTCCCAGCATTGTCTTCTGAAAGTCTGCAGAGTGCTTTAGCAAGGAAGGGTCGCAGTCCTACAGTAGCATTATCTATTTTTCTAGCTAATAGGCTGTCTACTGCTGCGGTGGTGGTGTTGGTAGAAGTAGCAATGCTATAATGAGACTTGTACATCTCAGATAGTTAGTGGTATTGGTGGTTAATAAGTTAAGATTAGAAATTATACTTTTCAACAAGAACTTAATTATTTCTGGAGTCGTTTCATTTATTGCTGGAGCTCTTACCACCCAGATTTATGCAATATTTGATAATAACAATATCTCTAATGTGCTAATTACATTATTTCTAGGATATTCTGTTTATATCCCTCTTTTTGGTTTTCTTTTCTATAGAGATAACAAGTCAAGATATGTAAATCCATCTACAGGGGAGAAGAATTCTAAGAATATAACAGAGGACATAAAGAAATTGATTGGAGTCTTTTCGGTTTCTGAAATCATTTTCTTAGTAACAAAGTTATGCATTCAATATTCTTTGCTGCAATTGTCCGCTCAACCTTATCAGGCTCTTACAGTAGCAGAATTAACAGCTTGGGCAGTATATCTTGTCTCGATAAATACTGCCATTAGTAAAGTAGTGAAGCTCTTTAAATGATGGAGAGAGTAAATGAATTAATCAAGTAGATAGAATAGATCTCTAACTTGGTTGCAGGAACATAATTAGTCGTTGTGAAATGGCAAATATAAAGAGTGTTGTAATCATTAGAGCAAGTAGTATCTCGATTTAATGGTCAGAAACCATTAATGATGAAAAGGGGGTTTCAGATGACTTTGATTGTGAAAAAAACCAGTCAATATTAGTATTGTAAATATAAAAAGTATGTAAGTACAAATAAAAAGAACATAAAAATGGGATGACAGCAATTAATAACAAAAGATGACTAACTACCAGTGCACAATTTGCATGTAAGGACCATTAAGGGAAGTAGGCTCATAAACCCTGTTTCCAGTAGCATTTCGACGATGCAGAACCCCCAACGAAAGATAGATAGGTTAACTGAGCCTGTGAAATAAAGAGCAAGTTTAAATATTTTCGCCATCATTGGACCTCTATGGGGGATTCTGTCCCAGCAACAACACTTGCTTCGCTCCTCTCGTCACTTGTGGGAGTGGTTCTTAAGCCTGATGTACTAATCCTTGAGAGCGACGCTAATGTTGATGATGCAACTGAACTAATGAAGAAGAAAAACTCTCGAAGCGTTCTTGTTTCCAGGCTGGGTGAAGTTGTGGGTATTGTAAGTAAGACCGATATCCTTTTTAAGGTAATGTCTCAGGGCAGAAATCCGTCAAAAGTTAAACTTCGAGAAATTATGACATGTCCCGTACTCGCCGTTGGTCCTAAGGCTACTGTTAAGGAAGCCCTCTCTGTAATGGACAAGCATAATGTAAGACAGATCATGGTTCATGCTTACGCCGCAGTTGTAGGAACGGTAACTAGGGACGATATATTTCAGAAAATGGAAATGATATCGAGTTCCTCAGAAGATACAATACTTCAGGGAACGCCTGTTTGTCTTATTGATTCTAAGGCTATAGCCTATATCAAGGATGAAAGCAAAATCAAATTGAAATGCCCATATTGTGAATCTCCTTTTGACACAAAGGAAGGTCTGTCAAAACATATTGATAGACTTCATGTAGAATCTGGTGTGCTTGAAGGTGATGTAAGGCATTTGTATGATTAGGTTTTATTTTTTGTGTTGC
>DATDLD010000026.1:0-5961 GCA_036519475.1 Candidatus Nitrosopolaris sp.
TGATGTCGACCACTAGAAGACATACCTTTCTACTTCTTTGTTATCACAAATAAAGTCTGTAGATTAAGCATAATGATACGATACTTATAGGCAATCTGAGATACATATCAAAGACACGTTCTACAAGGCTACAATAGTAACTTATGGCTTCATATGATTGTATATGAATATGAATAAACAAAATACAAGGCATATGGCTCTCATTGCGATCAGTGGGACATTATCTATATTGGCTACAGTAGGCTATGGTCTATACGCAAATGCATTTTCCTCCTATGCAGTAAATCCCAATTTAGATAGTGAAAAGACAGTTTGCGTAAATAAAGTGCTTAGTTTAGCCGCGGTAGGAGTAGTCAGATCCGTAAATGATTACGATACAGCTATTGTTTCCTGTGTTTAAAGTAATAAATAAAAAGGAAAAAGAACAAGAGTCTATGCCTCATTAAATCAATCCTAGTATGATAATTTTGAATAGAGTATATACAATGTGTAGGGGCGCAGAAAGATTAGCTCTTTTCTATTTCACCTTGATTCTAAAATAATCTGAATTTGTTACCTCCTTTTGCCCCTGGATATGGAGGAGGAAAATTCATCTCTCTAAAATTATAGTAATACACGTGTCCGTGTATAGATTCTCCTCTTAGAGCTCTTTGTCCATTATAGTCTGCTAATTTTTCCCATGCTTTAAAACCATCATCAAAGTTATTCAAGTCGACACTAGATGAAGAAAAAGGAGAATCGGAAGTAGATTCTGTATCAGTCCTTAAGTGCTCAGCCCATAATTTTGACCGGAGCCGCTGTGCAAGTGATGTAGATATTATACCTAAATCAAATTCCGTTGAATCTCTGAATCCATCCCTATCCATATTTGCAGAGCCAATTGTAATCCACTTGTCATCAACTATCATGATCTTTGAATGGACGTAGATCTGTTTTCTGTTTTTCTTGATTGTATTATGCTGCGATATCAGAGAATATGTCCTAACACGATTCTTTCCAGCTTTTCTCAGAGCTGCCAAATTATTATTGATATCATTAATGCTTTCCTTTGATATTACACTAAAAATAAAACCTGGGAGATTTGGCTCCATTGGACCTACTGTAATAACCTTTAGATCTTTTTCTTCTCTTAGCCGATTAAAAAGAAGCTTAGTTATTTCCTTATCTTGAAATAGGAATTGGTCCTATATGTATATACTATGTTTTGCTTTTCTAAACATGGTATTATACCATGCTAATATAGTATTGCTGCCTTCGTGTCCACTATTTTTTCATCTAACTGTTTACAAGTGCGTAGAGCAGTAATCTCCACATTTCCTTCATTATGATAGTTGGTAAATGACGGTATGGATAAAGAGGAAGAGGGTGATGGTGATGGTGATGACGACAGATACGAGTCTATTGTCTCAGCTCTGACTATTTTTTTAACCTGCTTGATATCTTTCCAAATAGAATATACCCATCTTTGATTAAAATGGTAAATCAAATCCCACACTATTGGACCTTTAACCATAACATGCATGTCATGCCAAGGCTCTCCGCCTTGATCTCTTAGCATGTTGTCAAAATTATGATCGCTTGTATCCCATTTAGCTTGTGAAAAATCTTGTCCACCGCAAAATCCTATTTGATTGTCTATTATGGTAATTTTTTCATGGAAGCCAGAGGTAAGTGTAGGCGCTTTACTGTCAAGTCGTATTGATATATAATCCTCTAGACCATATCGCTTTACGAGTTGTGATATGGTTTTAAGCTTTTTCTTTCTTTCCTCTAATCCTCGTTTTTTAAGTCCCGGCAATTTTCTGATTATAAGTCTTGGTTCCCATACAATGATCTTGATATCTACTTTTTGTTTTGCCTTTTCTATCAAAAGATTTTGTAGGTTATAACTATTATTTGGATTTTCATAACTGTTATTATTTGCTATTAAAGATTCTGGTTTAAAAGACGAAACAACTAAATCAGATATCCTAAACGAATGCGGATCTCCTCTTACAAGAGATAAAGCCGGATCAAAATCATAATTTGCTATATGAATTGAGGTTTTCGCCTGTCTCAAAGCTTCGTACATTAATCTGAGGGTTGCCTGACCATCGACGGTGAATATTACACAATTGCCAAATGTAGTTTCACCAAACCTCCTGCGTGTTTTTGATGTATTATCATAGCTATCAACATCCACAGTACTGCCACACAATTTACAATATTACAATCTACTAAAATGACTAATATGTATATAATGACATTATGTATGAATATATCTCTACAATTTTTGTTCCTATTATCATTTATATACATACTATCATGAACATGTTGCAAAGACATCCTCTATAAATTGTCAACATCCTTAGCTGTCAATACGGGCTGGTTTAATTTTATGAGCTGTTGCAGATATCCTGAAGATACTCCCTTTACTCAAAATTGAAAGTATTTATGTCTTATTGTTGTATGTGACTAATAGGTTACTTAGCGGGCCAGTCCCAAACTTTTACTAAACCTATTTCATCTTTGTTTTCTATCCTTGAATATTCCAACAGAATTGCTGATGGATTTCAGAGTGCCTGTAGCGTTTGAATAAAATACTGCACCACTTCTGTTCATTGTTTCAGCTGGATTAGCATGATCTATTCCATAGAATTTAAAAGATGGAGGGCCACTAGCCTTTCCTCCTACTCCATTCGTAAGAATCACTTCTTGCCCTTGATCTCTTGATATTTGATTTGATATTCTGATAGATATTATGAGAGCTTTGTCCCTTGGATTCATACGATTTATAGTTCCACTACTGGTGAAGGTCATCATCAATGCTTGTCTTCTATTTATGATGACTGGTCTGCCAGTAGGTTTGACTTGTTCAATTACAATACATTTAAAAATAACAAATCGAGATACAAATGGAATGCCAAAGTTCCTTGATGTTCACAGTTTAAAAGGCCTTGATGAGGAAGCTTTAAGAAAAACACAAAACTCTCCTAAAGATGAATTCGGTGTAACACATGATAACATACTCTATAACAAAGAAGAAGATAAGTTTTTTTGTCTTCTGGATGCTCCAAGTAAAGAGGCAGTAGCGAAACATCATGAGAAACATGGTTTCAAGTGTGACTGGATTACAGAAGTTAAAACAACTACAACTTAAATTACGGTAAAATCCTTAGGCCCAGTCTTAAGACATATTTTGGTAATTGTAGTAGTACAGTATCCGTCTTCAGCTATAATAGATAGTATCGTATGAGTGGATAATCCTTAATAAATAACTAATGATCATAAGGATCTGACGTCAAAATACAAGAATAGCATATTATCAATTGAACGTTTACATATCAGGTCAGAGAGGGTCGCACTACTAATTAGCATCATTATTGTATTAAGTGTCTCTGCGGCTTTTACCTTTGTTCTTACTACTACCACTAGTTCTCCAGTTTATGCCCAAAAGGATCAAAAACAAAACGTTACTCTAAGAGCCATGCTTGATGACTTAGGTCTTGTTGGTGACTGGAAAGAGCTGCTTGATCATGCACGTGATGAGCTAAGTTCTAGACATCCTGATATGAATATTCAGATAAACTACATGGAGTCACAATACAATCAAACAAGAAACCTATTGTTAACAGCTTTGGCAAATCAAGCTCCTATCGATCTAATCTCCTTAGATCAGATTTGGCTTGGAGAATTTGCTCAGAAAGGGCTTTTAACAGATCTCACAACTCGTGCAGAGTTGGGGAAGATCTTCTGATTGGTATGAGGAGAATTGGCAGGGTGGTAATTATGAAGGAAGAGTATACGGGATTTGGACTTGGACTGATGTAAGAGGAATATGGTATTGGAAAGATCTATTGAATAAGGCTCATGTTGATCCTAATATGCTTAAGACATGGGAAGGATATGTAGGAGCTGCAAAGAAGCTTAACACTGTTCTACGACCTCAAGGAATAGACGGAATGCATTTAACTGGTGCTAATCATTCTCCAGACCTTTGGTATCCTTATCTTTGGATGTCAGGTGGAGATATACTTGAGTTCAAGAATGGTCATCCAACTAAAGCAAATTACTGGTTTCCAGCATATAGTAGCAGCAAAGGAATTAGGGCGATGAATTTCATTGCTGAGCAAGTTAAAGCTGGAATAAAACCTCAGAAGAATCATTTCTGGGGTAAGGAATTTGTTAATAGGAAGTTTGCTGTTATGATAGAAGGCTCATGGCTGCCAGACTACTTTCCACACGAACAATGGCCAAGTCTTAAACAAAGAGTTGGCTTTATACCAATGTTTCCTGTCCCTTCTCTAGCTAACAAAACATCTACGATGATGGGAGGATGGGAATTAAGTATTCCTAACACCTCAACTCATAAAGATTTAGCATGGGAGTTAATTACAATAATGTTAAAGCCAGAAATACTTGATCCTTGGCTAGCACAAAATGATTTTCTCCCAACTGAGATACCTATAGGTCAAGGTCTGGTATCGAACAAATCAGCATCGTCATTGTCATCCTCATTATCACCGGTTCCATATTATGAGGAAATGGTCTCTTTGATTCCATATGGCGGAAGTAGACCTAGCATACCTGAATATTCGCAGATAGCTGATCATATTAGGCAAGCTATCGACGATGTTTACTATGGCATAAAAGATCCTAAGCAAGCATTAAATGATGCTGCAGCAAAGTCAGCAAAAACGTTGGGATGGTAGATCGTCTGTTAAGTTGAACTTTTACAATGGAATATCTCCAGAAAGATTAGCAAAAATACAGATGTCGATGTTGAGGTGCAGAATATTATCTTATGAACCCTAACAATAGTAACCATTGATAGTATCTTTCCATCCTCTAGATTTCAGTTTCCAATGAATCAGTAACTAAGTGAACCACATTTGGCCATTGTGGTAATAGTTCAGTCATAAGATGTGTGATCTACAATTTAGTCAGTCTGTCGACAAACACGCTACTATTTTTGTAAACGCCACTAATACATAATAGACGGGATACCCGGAAGGGCTGTCGATTTCGAGAACTTATGATGAAAATAAGATTATTTTTTCCATGGACTAGTTCACTTTAACCATTCGCAGTATGCAAAAATACTAATTAGGCACTTGAAAGGAAATCATATGACCAGTGACCTCACACTCTCCATCTCGACCGTTACTCACATCATCAACGCTCCCCTGGAGAAGGTGGACATCGCAGATTGGCTGTTCAACCTTCCTGACGCCGAATATCAGCGCTGCTCGCGCGCACACATCGGAGCCGGCACAACTACGAGCGACGATGGACGTCCTATGACAATCAACGTCGAGACAATCGGCGATGCACTCATGGTTCAGCACTTCGTGTCAGAGGTCCGGGAGTCGAAGTACTGTCGCTTGGTCTCAATCTCCGACGCTATCACCCCGAAAGGACGTACTAAGGTCCAGGTTGTGTGGGAGTTGAGCGCCAAGAAGATCAACGATCACACCTGTGAGTACAGCAATCACATCCATGCGAGTGCGACGGATGAGTTCCTGGCATTCATCGAGAAGAATGGCGTCACCTTTGAACAAGCCAGGGCTGCTAGGCAGGAGGCATCGAACTCTCATAACCACGAAGAAACGCCGAACTTTGCCAAAAGCATCGAACGCAGATCCCTATTGAGGGGTTAATCAGCGGAAGCGGTCACTTCATCAAGGGTACGGGAAGCGGCTCCATTTAAAAAAATAAAATTAACAAAATTATTCCTTCGCCTGAGTCCTTGACAATTTAAAACTAATTTAGTCCCTTATGAAGTATATTGATATTCTCGATAACCTATCATTGCTCAATGATCATACTTTTTGGAGATTAGCAACACAAAAAATAAAACCTAATCATACAAATGCCTTACATCACCTTCAAGCACACCAGATTCTACATGAAGTCTATCAATATGTTTTGACAGACCTTCCTTTGTGTCAAAAGGAGATTCACAATATGGGCATTTCAATT
>DATDLD010000027.1:0-4653 GCA_036519475.1 Candidatus Nitrosopolaris sp.
GCTATACTGATTGCCTTGCTAGTAGTATATACAAAAGTGTACAAAGGTACCAGAGCCATATTTACTCTTGGTTTGATGTTCTTCTCTGGTCTGCTCATGCTTCATAATATAATCGCGGTCTATGCGTATTTTGCAATGGCCCCTTTATATTCTGAGGCATTACTTCCATATATAGTAGGGATATCTATTGCAGAGCTTGCAGGAATTGCAGCACTGCTTAGAGTTACAATGTCTTAATCTGTGGCTAGTAAACCATAAATCACAGATAATATCATAACATGATGTTTTTGGAGTTCAAAATGAATCATAAAAGCAAAAAGCAGGTTGACAGGTCATCAGCGACCATTTGTGCAGAACGGTACATTGTAATATCGGAATATGAAAATATATGTAAATAATCATATAACCTTAAACTAACCTAGTAATGGATGAATAATAACACATGATTTAATGTATACAAAAGTATCAGTATTTTGTGTCGTCGCAACATTGACATTCACCATTGTGGGTGCTAATGTCCTGGCAGTTACATCTGCTACTCCAGCATTTGCCCAAGGCAAAGAGAATTTTAGTGCAAAACCGACAGGTATAGATGTCAAGGACATAAACAATCGTTACAACTAGTGAAACAGCCTGTAATGCCAGAAACTAATAGGGTAGCATATGTCATCAAGATCCTCGTATCTTTTTTTTATTTGTTATTTTTTGTCATTCTAGATTATAATCATTCTAGCTTATATTGTAACTAGTTTTACAGATGGTTTTAGTGGTGACGAGCGTCCCCCTTCTTTCCTTGCCCTGAGTGGTATCTCTTTTCAGATCTATGAATTATTATTGAATCTATTGATGATATGTGACAACTTTTACATTTAGAAATATATTTCCCCTATTTTATTTGAGACAATGAAATGATCTGTGTAACCATCATTTGTAATATTGTAATCATCAAGAATAATAATTACTATATTGAAGCTTTTTACATCTTCTTATTAATCAAGTCATGTTTCATCTGTAAAAACTCGTTCTCCGTGATTACTTCTTGGTCCTTTAGTTTCGCCAATTTAGCTAATTCATCAGCAATTGAGATTGATTGATTTGATACAGTAGATGATGGCGGAATTTGTTGTTGTTGACTCATATTTGTATTTGCCTTTGTCTTTGGACCTTGCATGCCTTCTCTAATTGTCTCTAGAAGCTTTTCGGCCTTATCCTTTGGAATGGCATCTATTTTTCCATCCTGATCGTGTTCACCATCAATTAAGCCGTCTATCATACCTAGACGGCTTGAGCTTACTAATCCTGGAGCTCTAAATCTAATCGTAGATGAGAGTATGCCTTTTTCAAGCTTCACGCTCGTAATGATATCATATGGAATGTCTACGATATTTTCTCGCATTCCAAGCATATACGGATCCCTTATTATAATTCGCTTATCTGTTGCATATACAATATTGGGAGTTAACTTAGAACCGCCAGGTTTTATTCGTGACTGTTTTGCAACGAGTAATACTTTCTCATCAGGATTTAAGATATCACTAATTTTAGTTATTTCATCTAAATCGCCTTGACTCGTAAGGTTTGTTGTAAAACGCACACCTTCTTTCTTCGCAAAGCCAAAATGCATTATATGTATTAATTAATGACAATGTATTAATTAAATATTTAAGGAAATCCTTCTTTAGGATTAATATAATTTAAATTATTATCTCATCAAATTATTGTTATATAGCTACATACAGTTGTACATGAGAAACTACATGGCATTATTAATAGAGGATGAAAAAATGTACTCAAATTTCTAATCACAATATAATTCCAGCTTCACAGAAGCGAAGATGCCCATTATGTCTACACGCACTGTGTCTCAGGGCGAAATGCTGACCTTAAGCGGTGCACACTTGTATGGTTTTTCATTAGTTGTACTAATCATAATATGATCTTTTAAAAGTTAATAGTATATAGTATCTTTTGGTCATTCAGAAATGCCAAGCTGTGCGGCGCTGCAAATCATGCAAATTATAACTCCTAGCAAATTCTGAAAGGAATATCTATGAAAAAGGATGAGAGGAACTTAGAGATGTTTGAGATGTGACAACGAGATCTATGGCTATATTCTTATATTCAAATGGAGTTATATAGATTGGATTGTCCAATAATGATGAAGGCGTAGCAAAACTTGTAGCAAAGCGGTATCAACTGTATCTGAAAGAACAGGAATGGGAAAAAAGACACTCAGAGTGGATTAGATCCACAGTTGCTGCAATGCTTTGGCTAATGAAATTGATAACGAATACTCTAGAGAAGGGCAACATCAAAAAGAAACGTATCATCGAAAAGGTGCCTATTGAGTAAGAATTTGAAAGTTGATTGATTTTATCAGAACACAGCCCTCAGAAGACAAGAAAATATAGAGAAAAAGGAAGCAAAAGTATTATCTCAGAAGATAATAGTTTTGTTTTCTGATCTGACATTTTCATAAATCATATTTAGCTTTAGTAAAATTAAAATAAATCCCCATCTTTAAAGATATTATACATTCCTCAAAGTAATTATAGTCATAGGCAATGGATCGGTAAAGTAATAATGTGTGTTGACTTGAATGCATTTTTTCCATCCTGTGAGGAAATTCGCGATCCAACGATATTAGGAAAACCCCATGCCGTAATTATGACTGACCAGCAGGATGGGAATATAACAAAAGGTGCAGTAGCATCTTGCTCGTATGAAGCAAGACGTTTCGGAGTTAGATCAGCTATGTCCCTTTCACGAGCAAAAGAGTTATGCCCTGACCTTATATTAAGGCCGGTCGACATACCATATTATCGTCAGCTTTCGGAAAAAGTTATGAATGTATTAGGAGGATTCGCAGATATTTTAGAGCAAACTAGTATAGATGAGGCATATTTAGATTGTACTAACAGGGTTATACACTTAATAAATAATAATAGTAGTAATAGTAGTAATAGAACCAGAACTACTGATGCTGCTCTTACTATTGAGCAATATGCATCAAAAATTAAGAAAGCAATTAAGAAAGAATGCGGACTTTTAGCCTCTATAGGGATAGCGTCTACAAAATCTGCTGCAAAAATTGCATCCGATTTTCAAAAACCTGATGGTCTAACTGTTATTTATCCTGATCAGCTTCAAAAATTCTTTGAACTCCTAGAAGTTCAAAGGATATCAGGTATAGGGACCAAAACTCAAAAGATTCTCAAGGATATAGGAATTAAAACTATAGACCAGCTCGCAAAATATGATGTCCAAGTATTAATAGAAAAATTTGGCAAAAAAAGCGGAATTTGGATGTGGCAGGTGGCGAATGGCCTTGACGATGACCAAGTTATGCCTAGGGTAGATCATGTCTCAGTAAGTGCAGAACACACACTTGAGTCTTTTACAATGGAAAGAAAAACGATTCTTAAATATTTGAATGAATTGGCTGATGAAATTTATGAAAGATTGAGAGGACACGGGTATGAGTTTAGAACGGTAGGTATAAAATTAGTGAGATCTGATTTTTCTATTGAGACTAGGGAAACTTCATTTTCGAATTATCAGAACAACAAAGAAAGCATTTTATCTGTTATAGAAGGCTTGCTGAACAAATTTTCTTTTGGTGATTCAATGTCAGGAACAACTATTAGAAAGGTTGGAATTAAAGTATCAAATTTGATTCGAATTGAGAAGAAAAAACCGGCTCAACAAAAAACATTGTTAGATTATTATTGACTCAATAATTTATTCAGTTCATAAAAAAAATGTAAAGGCATAAAAATTATGTATTGGAAGATAGTTCTGCCGCTACGACAAACAAACCTATGCAAAATGTTGCGAATCTGATGTCTTTCTTTTTCATTGCGGTTTTTTAACAATATTTTATAAAGGATGTAAAGATGATTGATTCCACCAATTCATTTCAGTCTCAGAAAGATTATCTTGTAATTTCTTACTAGGGAAAAATTATGATCTGGCAGTCCAGATGATGAAAGAAAAAGAGATTAATTTCTGATACTCTTACTCAGCTCATTCCGTAAATCCTTTGCTCCTTTTCTAAGAGTAACTTCTGTTACACCAGCAGCCTTGGCAAGGTCTGCCTGAGTTATCTTTTCATCATTCGAAAGGCTTGATAAGTAAAGGACTGATGCTGCAAGTCCCATAGGATCCCTACCGGCAGGTATCTCTCTTCTAATAGCTTTACTCATAATATCTGCAGCCTGTCGTTTTGTTCTTTCACTTAATATAGCTTTGTTTGCAACCTTGACAATGCACTTCATAGGATCGATAATTGGAATTCTAAGATCAAGTTCAAAGTAGAGTAACCTATAGTTTCGTGCAAGTTCCTTGCGTTTCATATTGTTAACTGTAGCAATATCATTCAATGTCCTTGGAGTCCCCATTTCTCTACATGCTATGTATATTGCTGCAGCTAACATTCCAGAGATCGTTCTTCCTCGTATCAGTAGCCTTTCCTGAGCTTTTCTATAAATATAAGCTGTCTTCTCGATTACTGCGTCTGAAAGGTTAAGCTTATCTTTCAGTATACTAAGTTGTGTAAAGGCTTGTTTGCGATTCTTAGCAGCAGAGCTATGAGCCTGTGATCTTATATCCCATGTCCTTAACCTTTGCATTCTTGAACGCATTGCAGTATCA
>DATDLD010000028.1:0-4670 GCA_036519475.1 Candidatus Nitrosopolaris sp.
ATGGGAATATGTAGGGTGGACAAACTTCTTTGATCTATTTAAGGATCCTAATTTCCATACTTCGCTCAAAGTCTCGCTTCTGTTTGTAGGAGGATCCGTTGCTTTGCAGTTTGGCATGGGTATGCTCATGTCAGTATTATTAAATCAGAAAGTGAGAGCTTCTGGGGTATTACGTGCAATATTCATAATACCATGGACAATTTCTGCAGTTATTGCTGCTTTTTCATTCAAGTTCATTTTCGATTATAACTTTGGTATATTAAATTATGTATTTCATCAGATAGGCTTGCAGCCAGTTGGCTGGCTTTCAGATCCTAATATGGTGATATGGTCTTTGGTTATCGCAAACATGTGGTATGGCACTCCATTTACGATGCTCTTTCTAACTGCAGGTCTATTGTCAATAAATCCTACTATATATGAAGCAGCACTTATAGATGGAGCAACAAAGATTAGAACTTTTTTACACATAACGCTTCCATTGCTTAAACCCTTCATTGTGATCAACCTTATTTTGATTACCATGTGGTCAGTGAACTTCTTTGATCTGCAGTTAGTATTGACTGGAGGAGGCCCTTTGTTTGCGAGTACAACTGCATCACTTTATATGTACAGACAGGCGTTTGAATTTGGACTACTTTCCAAAGGTGCAGCTACAGGACTAATTCTAATCTCAATCAACCTGGCTATTGCTTTTATTTACATCAAACTCTTAAGAAGATAAATATGCAAAAGATGACTATTAGCAATACTAAGGCTTGGTTCTTCGCAGAACGGGCTTTAATCTATGCATTGATTGCTATTTTCTTATTTGTAACTTTATCTCCTCTTTTATGGGTACTTTCAACATCGTTTAAGCGAAATGACGAGGCTATAAGCTTCCCACCTAAATTTCTACCAAAGAATCTAACATTTGATAACTACGTATTTGTACTAACTGATCCCAACCTTGTGCGTAGTCTGATCAATAGTTTCGCAGTTAGCATAGGTAGTACAGCTTTAAGTGTTGCAGTAAGTGCTCTAGGAGGATATGCTTTTGCAAGGTTTGAGTTCAGAGGGAAGAATTTGATTATGAGTATAATATTAGGACTTTTCATGATACCGGTTGTGATAAACATAGTACCATTATACATCATGCTGGCAAATTTTGGTATGCTCAATTCATCGCCAGCTCTGATACTAACATTTCAGATCTTGATTATACCATTGAACATACTTTTATTGAAAAATTACTTTGAAACTATCCCAAAAGATCTTGAAGAGGCTGCATTGATAGATGGTTGCTCAAGGTTGGGGGTATTAAGACGAATTACTATACCATTATCAATGCCTGGTTTTGCAATAGCTGCAGTATTGTCATTTAGGTTTTCTTGGAATGAATTCATACTTCCTGTAGTTTTAGCAAACCGACCTGATTCAATGGTATTCCAAGTTGCGCTATATCAGTTTATTTCATTGTATAGAATAGAATGGGGTTACCTTACTGCTGGTATTACTCTTGCTATTATTCCGGTATTAGTTCTGATGCTAGCCTTCCAGAAACAAATGATTAGAGGATTAACTCTAGGAGCGATAAGAGAATGATATAAAGTTAGGTGAATGGTAAGTAAGTAAGTAACAAGCAAATGGATTACCACAATACAAGTAATCAAATCCTAATCCTAAACTATTGTTCCAATTAGTCCTGCTAAAATTACCTCAACAGTAGCAATCTCAAGATTTACAATTAGTAGTCGCGGTACTATCTCCTCTTTCTTGTAGGTAAAAATTATGGGCAGTTTGAGTTGGATTATTTTCGTAAATCTCTAAAAGCTTTCTCCAATCATCAACTTCGTATTTAAAATCCCATTTGTAGATTTCAATTTCTGGGAAAAGTAATTTCTGAACATCTTTGTTAAATATCCATAATGAATCCAATAATAGTTCTACTTCTCCTAGCATACCGATCTCTTTGTAGGTCGATCTACTGACATACATTAATTGAATTGGTGAAAAAGCCCTGTTAAATGCTGCGCCACCGAATTTGATTCTCTCAAGATGACCATATTGGATATTGCTCAGATAACTAAGGTAGTGGCTAGTTAGAGAAGCTAATTTTATATACACATTAGCAAAGAGTTTGTTTAAAGCATCTTTATCATGAAATTTACTTATCCAAATTGTTGTAGAATGTATAATTATGGAGTCTGATATTATCTGCAAGATCATTGTAGGTGCAGAATATGATCTCAATCCAGTTGCTGTAATTAACTCAATAAATAAATCAGGATCTGAATCATACGCTACCTTATCCGATGCCTTATCCATTGTCTTCTCAAATTGTGTCCAATATGGCTCAGATTCATTCAGTAAATTCTTAAATCTTTTTTCAATATTTTCTAATTGTTGAGGGATTGAAATAGAAGGGTTATTTCTATCGACGTAAAGTCTATAGTCCCGTCTATTAGTCGATTCATCTTTTACTACTCCTTCCTTTAAGAGAATTTTGAGTCTTTCATATACAGGGACTCTCGAAACCTTATCTTTTAGTCCTTCGACAAGTTGTTCTGCAGTACAGCCTTGATTGCTACTAATGAATTCAATTAATTCGCGATATTCATCGTCTATCAATGAATGATATCTGTATACTCATATATATGTATATATAATTAAACTTTATTTTCGATATCTGATCTCACAATTTGGTTGCTTTACGAGTAGTTTTCTAAGAATATGAAAACTGAAAAACAGCTAACGAGGTGCAACAGTGTTGATATAATTTAGATTTGAAATAGTACCTGAACTCGTTTAATTATTATCCTTTACAAGTGGCATTATGTTGGCATAATTGCTACCCCAACAGAAGGTGCCATCCGGTTCTGTGCTGTTATGTATACGATGATCAGATTCATCAGATGCGCCTACTGCCATGACATTTGGTGGCTTGCAGGATAGTTGATGGTGGAAATGTCATCATTTCCTGCAGCTGCTACTAGAACTATATCCGATCCATGGGCGGCTGCAAGCGCGGCATCTGCATTGGTATGCGTGCCGTCCCAGTTCCAACTCATATTTATGACATTGGCTCCATGCATCCGAGTCCAGTTGATCGCGGCTGCGATGTCAGCTTCAGAATTGATACAACCTTCTTCTAGCATGCGAATAGACATGATCTTGCAATTCCAAGCTACTCCTACAAATCCAAGATTATTATTAGACTGGGCAGCAGAAATACCAGCACAGCAAGTGCCATGTCCGAGGTCATCGTTAGGAGTATTGGTATTATCTACTACATCATGCCGATTGCCAATCGGCACATATTTAGCTGAAAGATCCTCGTGGTTTAGATCACATCCTGTATCTAAGATCGCAATCACCACAGATGAACTGCCTGTAGACAGATCCCAGCCATTGGAAGCGTCTATCTTAGCTATGGGCCACTGGTTTGCATAGTAAGTGTCGTTCGGCGTAGTGGTACTGATAGCAGAGGTGAGCTGCAGCCAGTCTGGGCCAACGTACTTTATCAATGGTGATTGAGCCAGATGCTCTGCTATGTCAAGAGCATTCTCGTGCTTGGGATCCTTGATCCGTAGACGATAAAGGTCTGTTCCCTCCACTTTAGACGTGACTGTTACATCCTTTTCTAGACCCTTAAAGTACTCCTTGAACGATTCAACCTGGTCTTGGTCACGAGGTTTTACAAGTACCGAATCAGAAAAGGTGAGTCCAGTCTTCCCAGGTAACAAGTCTTCTCTGTGATAGACGGGACTGGCCAACCTAACCCTCCCGTCTGCAACCAGCCTCTGAATATATTGGCTGATGTCTGCATTTCGTGATAGTAGTTACAGCCAATCCCTATCCGGGAATGCCTTATTGAAGTCCGGTGACGATACACGGCCGGCTTTTTGTTGAATGGAGCTTTAGACCGTACTCTGATGAATGTATCCATCTCTTTGTAAGATAATTTTTGTTTGAATTCTACGTAGAGTTCATCTGGCGTAAGAGTTAAAATCACACTGCTACTGCCTTTAATCAGCCTTGGAAATCTTGAGTCACATCGATATTCACGCAGAAGAATCAAACACACCTGATTATGATGATGTCAGCTAGAAGAGAAAACTGAAGAAATAGCAATAAATCAAGCTTTCTAAGAAGGTAAAAGCATTTGATCGAACCATTTAGTTGGCGCATGCTCGTGCAATCTAGATACGTTCAATAATTTCGGTACTATCATATTCAAAAACATACACCATGTGCTTTATTTGTTCGTCAATAAACCATTTCATTTCTTTATACGCCTGAAAGTAAGATTTATTCTAGGTTCTGTAACTCGTGCAGATTTTGGAAGACTATGTAACCAATTCTTTTGTGTATCACCTTTCATTACAAGTACACTACCCGATTCCAACATCAGCTCCACCGCCTCTTTAGTCTGTTTATGTTTAAATAGAAACCTACGGGCCGCGCCCAAACTAATCGATGCTATAACATCCCCTAGTTCTTTCTCATCGTCACTATGCCAAGCTATACCCTCATTCCCATCATGATACAAGTTCAGCAGACAGGAATTAAATTTTGTACCTGCCAAACTCTCAACTATCTCCTTCAATTCTAATAGTTCAAGAGTCCAAGCCAATGGCTTCTTTGTTGTATTAGAGTAGGTATAGTCACCTTCGCCGTACCATGCGACC
>DATDLD010000029.1:0-5345 GCA_036519475.1 Candidatus Nitrosopolaris sp.
TGAGAATTTAACCGTCCTTAATCATGTTAACCTTGAGGTGTATGATAATGAGATATTTGGTCTTCTTGGGCCCAATGGTGCAGGAAAAACAACACTAATTCATATTCTTGCCACATTGATCAAACCCACCTCAGGAACTGCGATAGTAAATGGATATGACATAACAAAAAAGCCTTCAAAGGTAAGATCTAGTATAGGTATTGTATTTCAAGCACCGAGTAGCGATGATATGCTTACAGGTTATGAAAATTTAAAGTTACACTCACTTCTATATGGAGTATCTAGAGAAGCTAGGGAAAGCAGGATATCTGAAGTATTAGAATTAGTAGGTCTTACACATAGGAGAAATGATCAGGTGAAGAAATACTCTGGTGGTATGCGTAGACGGTTAGAGATTGCAAGAGGTTTAATTCATAAACCAAAGGTAATTTTTTTAGATGAGCCAACGTTAGGTCTTGATCCTAGTAGCAGAGAAATAATGTGGAAATATATTGATAGGTTGGCAAAAGATGAGAAAATTACGCTAATACTTACAACGCATTATATGGAGGAAGCAGATTTTCTCTGTAATAGGATTGGCTTTATAGATAAAGGCAAAATAATCGCGGTTAATTCACCGTCAAGGCTAAAAGAAAGTCTAGGAGGCGAGATAATAGAAATAGCATTGAGAAATCAACAAGAGGTTGGCGCTATAGATGGCCTAGAAAACCTCTTAAAACAATACAACTTTGTACATAAAGTTGAATTAAATGAGAAAAAAGGAAATATTGTTATTTATGTGGAGGATGCAAGCCATGATCTGCCGATTATTCTCAAAGCAATTGATAGTAACAGCAATAATAACAATAATGTGAAATCGGTAGACTTTAGGAGACCTACGCTTAACGATGTTTTTCTTAAATTCACGGGAAGAAATATCATGATACAGCAAGAAGATCCGGCTGAGGGAGGCTTTACAGAAAGATATGCTCAATATGGAAATAAATAAGAATACCGTAGAAATAGAATTAGGTAAATTATATGCTATTTGGCTTAGAGAGTTCAAAGTCTTTTTAAGAGAAAAGAGCAGACTTGTCGCCTCTACATTCACTCCTTTATTGTGGCTATTTGTTATTGGAGCAGGTTTTGGATCTACTGTAGGTAATCCATCCTCAACTTCTCCTAATGGCAATGCAGCGACAGGAGGCTTAGTATCAGGAATAGACTATCAGCAATTTATTTTTCCAGGCATAATTTGTATGTCTGTGATTTTTTCTTCCGTTTTTTTTGGTTCGTATATAATATGGGATAGAAAGTTTGATTTTCTTAAAAGCGTAATGGTTGCTCCAGTTAGCAGAACAACAATTTTTATAGGGAAGACCTTCGGAGGAATGACTACATCGCTAATACAAGCGGCGATATTACTGGCAATTGGATTGGCTATCGGAATCAATTATACTCCAATATCAATTGTGGCGATTACCGTCTTAATTCTGCTACTTTCATTTGCACTGACGTCATTAGGTCTTACTCTTGGAAGCTATATGGAGAGTTTAGAAGGCTTTCAATTAATAGTAAGCTTTGTAGTATTTCCTCTTTACTTTTTAAGCGGAGCATTATTTCCTTTAAATAATCTTCCATCATGGCTTTCTTACCTAACCATGATAGATCCTGCCACTTATGCTGTAGACGCTATAAGAAACATGATGCTTGGATTAGAAGGTAAGAATCCATTTGTTGTGGATATCGGTGTTTTGGCACTGTCTGTAATAGTTTTAGGGACAATTGGGATGCTCTCATTTAGAAGAATGAAGGCTGTTTAATAAATAACCAGTCTAAAATCATGAATCAATCGATCAAGGATGCATTTCTATCTCATATTTCATTCCCTCGTAGTTTGGCAAGCTAATGAGGTAAATTTAAATTACATTTTATCCATTAGTAGTTACTATACCACCAAAGGCTTGCGCATAAAAAGATTTGACAATAAATAGCAAAAATAGTTTAGATGTTTCACACATGTCAGGATTGACCGCAGCAGTCTACATCTTAAAATGCTTCTCCGAAGGTAAAAGCAGGGATCAGCTTGTGAATAATAATTTTAAAGGCAATAAACAATTAGCCTCAATATGGATAAATTTTCTCAAAGCAAACCACTGGCTTGAGCAGAATACAGCAGAGGCCAATAGCAAGATATCAGTTTCCGAGGAGGGTAAGAAATGGCTAAGAAGATACGAATTTGCTCTAAAAAATAAAGTAATGCAACTGAATATGAAGAGAAAATAAAGTAAATCATCATCAATTCAGCGCCCATTATAAAACTAACAAACTTGGAAAAAGAATGAGAAACAAATCAAAAATCAGCCAAGGTTTCTTAGAGCATAATAAACAATAGTTGCGGTGGCATAGCTGCTGCTAGTACTTCGGTTTAAAGAGACAGATGATGGACCTTTTAATTATGAAGGAGAAAACTCACTTACTATTCCTCAATAGCGAAAAATCACCATTTTAAAATCAGATTATGTTTCAATTTGAATATTGATAGCCATACTACTCTCTTTCTTATCTAGGGTCCTAACTGAATTCAAATGTAGAGGCAAACTGAAAGCAGGCGCGAAGATACATTGATTTAACAGCAAGCACATACGATAACTTCATTTAAAGCATGTTAGTAAAAGCATCCAGTTCTAAAATATTTGAAATGCCATAGTTGCAAGAGGTGCTGCAGACGGGATATAAGCAAAAACTCCACACGGATTTAAACAACATAATCATAATGCCTTAACCCGTTCGTCGGAGAAGTAGTAATCTAAATATTGCCTATGAAAAGATTGCTAACAATATTTTATTATTTTCTAAATATTTTTTATGTTTGTTAGTAAATTGCTTGTGGTTGTATCTGCAATGAGAAGATCGCATGCCGATCCAGCATAGTACCAGCTCCTGAGTTTAAGCCCGTTACTCTAATCTTTAGACTTGAAATTTCTGATCCTGATAAATTGTATTTGTCAGCTAGAACGGTCTTTATTTGAGACTCAGGATCAGATATCCGATTAACTTGCGATGACGACAACTGTATCGCAATATAGAGTGGTTTTGATAACATTGTCACTGGAATTTTTCCAGATGTATCGTTTAGGATGGAAAAGCTGATCTTATTGACCAATAAATTATTTGGCTCAGAAGTTGCAAACGAATTAACAGAGTAAAATACCCTGACATCAAGCAAACTGTGAATCTGATCTATCGATATTGTCTTTGCAGTAGTAAATACACTATTGCCAGAGAAAGAGGAACCTAATAAACCATTGTTTGATTGCACTAGAATGACCACAAATCCTTCTACAAGGTTCGTTCCGGCGTTGTTAATTCCGGTGTTAACTAGCTCAAGAATGTCTTTGCAACTTAATTCGGTTGTTTTTTGTGGTTCTATGGTCTTTATAACTGAATTGGTGACCGGCTTACCGTTATTGACTATTGTATTCAATAAAATTGTGACTGGAGAATAATCTTGTCTGTTAAAAATGCCAATTGCTGTAGCATAGTATCCTGGTCCAAGTGGACCTTGACCTCCAGTGATCGTCCCACATTCAAATTTTGCTGTAAATGTTAAGCCACTGATTTGCTTTGTGTTGTTATTATTGGCACCGTTAGTCAGAAGAGAGTAGTTATTATAATTATTATTACTCACGTTATTAGTTATGTTATGGTTATTGTGCTGATTCAAGATAGCGGGATTTGCCTGATGCTGCGAAGAATAGGAACCGAAAGAGGAGGAATATCTATCTTTAAGCATTTGAGGAGATTGATTTGATGCTTCAGTAACAACAGTCATCAATAATACACCTAATGCCACGACCGAAACAACAACAGAAATTGTGAGTTTTCCAAGAGGCATAGTGGTTAATGAGATTCTAAATTTTAATCGACTCTACATAATTTATACTCTTGTTATTGAAAGATCTAACACCATGGGCTGCAGTCACAAATTTTATCTGGACCTTAGATTACTAAACAATAAGAGAAGCAAGCATAATTAGTATTCTTGTACTTCATTTTTACAACAACAAACTGTAGTTTAATTACATATTATACCATGGAAAGCATTAAGTTCTATGCTGTATCACCCACTATACAATGAAAAAGACAATGGTAATATCGCCTATAATCGTTCTAACAGCGATAGCTTTTGCGGTTGCGTTAGCAGCTATAGGAACTTCACAACTCGTGCATGCTCAGACAAACAAGACAAGTGGAGGAGCTACAAATGCTACCACATCTGGTAGTAATGTGACAGGACCAACAAATACTACTAACAAAACAGATATCGGCACTGCCAGCCAAATAGAAAACCTAACTAAAGGCAATGCTGGTTCATTGCAAAACGGCAGTAATATAGCGGGTCCAAGTAGCGCTAATACAACTGCTGCTAATAATACTGGTGCCTATAATGCATCAAGCCAAAACAAGTCAGGAAATCCACTGAGTAATCTTCCAGTAATTGGAAAATTTTTCAAATGATTAACTATAGAACAGAGCTGAATTCATGGTTACTGTAAAGATATAAGTCAAACCATTTACCTCTTTTTCTTTATGTTTTTTTTTAGTTCGATATTTTTCAATATTGCTCGACATCATAGAGAAAGGGATCGCTGTTGTCAAATCCGGATTGCATTTGCAGATACTATAAAAGAGAATCCCTATAGATAATCGATCCTGGAATTAAGGGGAATAGAGGCAGCAGTGTTCACTGGTGATATTGAAAGAAGTGCAGATGCAGTTGCATCTCAACGAGGTATAAATAAAGTCATTGCTCAAGTCTTGCCAAAACAAAAAGAAAAGCAATCTCTAAACTTCAAGATCAAAAAAAAAGATAGTGGCAACGGTAGGAGATGGGATCGATTATGCACCTACATTAGTAAAGCCGATTTAGGCATTGCAACAGTATCAGGGCCAGATGTCGCGAGAGAGACTGGAGAAATCATATTAATAATAGATGAAAGGGATATAGTTACATCTGTAAATCTAGGAAGAAAGACAGAATCAAAGATAAAGCAATGCCTCTTCAGGCCTTTTGCATAGGAATTTCGGGTGACTTCTTATGATTGCTGGCGCAGCAATGGTAATGATGCTCCGAAACTGTAGCTGGAAATTCATTAATGCTGGAAGGTATAAACCTAAGTTTGAGAGCAAAAAACTAGAAGTGAAAGAGGGTGAAACAAACTCTAACCAAGAATATCCTCGTAAGAATACGGCAAATTACTGATTTGTTTCTATACATAAGCAGTACTAGCAATTATGACAAACTTGTAGCCTGATCCAAATTATCTGTTTCAGAGTAGTTAGAATTTAAAAGGGGAAATGTT
>DATDLD010000030.1:0-16606 GCA_036519475.1 Candidatus Nitrosopolaris sp.
TAGTAGGCGATGAATTAGTTATTAGGGGATTGGATTTCTCTCTGCCACAAGCTGACTCTAAGATAATAGAAATTATTGAAAAAATGGGAGGCAAACTCAAGGTCGATACAGGCAAAGGCGAAGTAAAGGTATACGGTTCAGAATCATTGTTTGGGGGAGATTTTGATCTTTCTGATACACCAGACCTCCTTCCAGTTGTGGCAGTCTTGGCGTTAAGATCGAATTCTCCTGTTAGAATCTATGGTATTTCTCATACGAGACTGAAGGAAACTGACCGAATTGCAAATATCACCTCCCAATTCATAAAATTGGGGGTAAGAATAAAAGAACAAAACAAAGACGAGATATGTATAATTCCTCCAAAGGTGCTCAAAAATGCTTCACTTGAAGCTTTTAATGATCATAGGTTATTCATGGCATTTACCATTGCCTCAATGCTAACACAGAAATCTATCGTTGCCGGTGCAGAATCTGTCGATGTATCGTATCCAAACTTTTTGCAGGACATGAAAAGAATAGGAGCTCGAATTTCTTCGATGCCAGAGCGAGAATAACTAAGATCGATACGGATTATAAAAGCAAACATACAACATTTTACTTTTTTGGATTGTTTCTGAGATATAAACTCCATAACGACAATATATAGAATTAAAATTAAAATAAGAATAGGTGTAACAGCAAGTGGTAGGAAATATTATCGGAGAACGTTTTGTGGCAATGAGTTTTGGCGAAAGTCACGGTAAATGTGTTGGAATGGTGGTTGACGGCTGTCCTGCCGGTTTGCCACTAGATGAAACAGATATCCAGGCTGACCTAGATCTCAGAAAGCCGGGCCAATCTATGATCACTAGTCAAAGAAAAGAAGAGGATAAAGTAGAACTTGTCTCTGGAGTTTTTGGAGGGTTTACTACAGGTGCCCCTGTTTGCATGGTCATTTGGAATAAAGACTCGGACTCAAGACCATACGATTTGATCAAAACAAAGCCAAGACCTGGGCACTCAGATTACCCTGCAATGATAAAATACGGTGGCTTTGCTGACTACCGTGGAAGTGGTAGGTTTTCCGGTAGGTTAACTGCAACCTTTGTGATGGCTGGGGCAATTGGTAAGAAATTATTAAGATATTCATTAGGAATTGAAACCGTAGCGTACACAACAGAGATTGGTCCTATCAAAGCAAATCAAGTAAGCTTGGAAGAAGCAAAAAAAAATAGATATGCAAACGATGTAAGATGTCCTGATATTCAAAATGCGGAAAGAATGAAAGAGGCAGTTACTGATGCAAGGAGACAGGGTGATTCTCTAGGAGGAGTTATTACTTCTATTAGTACTGGACTTCCTTTAGGATTTGGTGAGCCAATATTTGGATCATTGGAATCTGATCTAAGCAAGGCCCTATTCAGTATTCCCGCAGTAAAAGCTATTGAATTTGGTTTAGGCTTTGGGAGCTCAAGTATACGTGGATCAGAGAATAACGATTTGTATGTCCGGCGCAACGATAAAATAATTACTAAAACTAACAATTCTGGCGGAATTTTAGGTGGGCTATCTAATGGAATGCCAATAGTAATAAGAATTGGGTTCAAACCTGCCTCATCGATAGCAAAAACGCAGAAGACCGTTGACCTTGCAACGGGTTTAGAAACAGATCTCGTTGTTCCGGGGCGGCATGATCCCTGTGTTGTCCCTAGAGCGCCACCAATAGTTGAATCTGTAGTGTCGATGGTGTTAACGGACCATGCAATAAGGGGAGGCTTTATCCCGCCAGTTTTAAAGAAGTGATTGAAGATAAAAAGTAAGAATGATGACCTGGAGAAACTTCGGATAGACATACGTGATGTAACATCTGACATTATATTCCAAGTTAAAAAGAGAATGAAACTTTCTGAAGAAATAGGTGAAATAAAAAAAAGACTCAATATTGATGTCCAGGATGAAAGAGTTGAACAAGATGTCAGAAAAGCGGTATTAAAGTTGTCAGATAAAATCGGAATAGACCCGGACTTTTCTCGGAGACTTCTCAATATATTATTAATGGAATCGATTAGATTGCAGCAAAAAAAACAACGAGAGGACGAACTGGGAGAGATCCCCGAAAAGAGGGAGACTCATCTTGATATTTTTAGGAAGGCTAAGCAACTTGAAGATTCAGGAAAAGAAATTATTCATATGGAAGTTGGGGAACCGGATTTCGCTCCCCCAAAAAATGTAAAAAAAGCCCTAGTCAGGGCATTTGATCTAGGACAATACCATTACACTGAAACGAGAGGGATCAGCAAATTATGTGAAGCACTTGCAAAAAAAGTTGGTAACAGCGTAGCAAAAGAACAGGTAATAATTACTCCAGGTGCGAGGTTTGCTGTCTTTGCGACAATAACATCTCTATTGAAAGCAGGTGACGAAATGGTAACTATAGAACCGGCATGGCCAGCGTATCGCGAATGCGCAGATTTTGTTGGGGCTAGGGCTAGGGTTATAGATACCACAATCAACTCAAAATGGACACCTGATATCAAAGATCTAGAGGCTACGATGAATGACAATACAAAGATGCTTGTTCTAAATTATCCGAATAACCCTACTGGGAAGGTCTTAAACGATAAGACTTTGCTTAAAGTCTTATCGCTTGCAAGGGACAGGGGTATATATCTTCTGAGCGACGAGGTATACTCCGATTATGCTTTTAATGGATTTAAGAGTGTTTTAGAGTACCAATATGAAAAGGCTATAACAATTTCCTCTTTTTCAAAAGCTTATGCTATGACAGGATTCAGAATTGGATATGCAATTGCCAATAGAGAGATACTTGCCAAGATCGCCAAAGTGCAGGCAACTGCAATGACGAGCGTTGCAGAGCCCATACAATATTCAGCGTTAGCTGCTTTGAAGGTAGAACCAAAGCAATATGCGAAATATATTAAAGAACGATTAAATTTTATTACAGACCGGTTACAGAGGATAGGGCTTACCTTCGTTTATCCCGACGGAGCAATGTACGTTTTTCCAGAGCTCCAAAACCACCCCTCTGTTGGTGACGATATTACATTAATTAATAAACTTCTTCGAGCTGGCGTGGCCATAGCTCCCGGTAGTGGATTCGGAGCTAATTATAGAGATTTCGTTAGAATTTCTGCTTGCCAACCCAAACGCCTTCTGGAAAAAGGACTACATATCTTGAGCAAAGGTTTAACTTCCGGTTAGAGTGACGTGATAAAAAACATCGCTATCATAGGAGGAGGAGGCAAGATGGGTTCGTGGTTCTCAAAGTACTTTTCGAATAATATGCGGATAAAGCAATTGGTGTATGATATCAATCCACAATCAATCAGATCCTACTCAAACGTCGTTGTTTGTGAAAATATTACTCAGTGTATAAGCTCCGCAGATCTGGTATTGCTCTGTGTGCCCGTGGCTCAAACCCCTTCCCTTATTACGTACTGCGCTTTAAAAATGAAATCACGTTCTATACTTGCAGAAATCTCGTCTGTAAAGTATCGGACGTTTAAAGCGCTTAAAAGAGTTTCCAATAAAGTCAAACCACTTTGCATTCATCCTATGTTTGGACCCGGGGCACCCAGTATAAGTCAAATGAAAATTCTATTGGTACCAGTTAAAAATAGGGTGACTGAATTAAACGTTCTAAATAGCATATTTGAGGGTGCAAAGATAACTATTCTTCCTGATCCTCGTACCCATGATGAAGCAATAGCTATAGTATTAGGACTTACATACTATATGAATCTGGTATTTGCGAACACCGTATCACACGAAAACCTTTTAACTCTTAAAAATGCTTCGGGAACAACTTTCGCTATCCAATCTCTATTGAGCGAAAGTATTTTGACAGATCAACCAGACCTAATCACATCCCTTTTAGTTGAAAATCCATTCGTTAAGAAACATATTCAAAAATACCTTAGGAATGCTCTTGCATTTTCAAGGTTGGTTTTTGATCGGGACGACAGAAAACTCAAGGCAAGATTTACCGTTATAAAATCACATGTCCAAGAACAACAAAATTTAGATCTAGCATATAAGCAAATGTATCAGATTATAGAGCAATTAAAAGATTAGAATTGATCGAAATATCACGTTTGCTTTCTTGAGAATAAAGAATGCATCTGTTACAACGAATCCGCATTTTAACGACCCATGACTTTATTGTAGGCGAACTTCCATCCATTAGGCCCTATTGCAGGAATCTTAATAATATTTTTAACATTAAGATATGACCAAGTCCCCTCTGGTCCCTGCAGTAACATAGGTACATCCATAAGTCTTAGCATAGTAGAATCATTTTGACTATCGCCAACACCAAAAAATTTTACATTATCTTTGTAATATTTTTTTTTATAAAGATTCATCATAATACCAACAGCCTTCCCTTTATCATTACCGATGGTCACGTCAAAAAACCTTCCTCCATAAATGGTCGTTAGACCTGATTGTTCAGCCACCTTGGCAAATGTTCTCTGTTGTCGTCGATCTATCTGCAAAATAGTTTCTCCGTACTCTCGTTGAGCCATTCTTCTCGCAGAGGCAGGCGGCATATCCGTTAAATGACAGAGAGATTCGATTGATAGATCTGCCACACCTATAAACTTGAATTTGAATTGGTTCCTGATATTGAGAAGTTTTAGCCTGATCTCTCTTGCAGGTTTTCCAAGTTCGATTATATCATACTCTTTAACTTCCTTATGATTAGGCATATCAGATAAAGAGCCAAAATAATCTTTTGGGATTACAATTGCTCCACCGTTCTCTACAATAAAGGGTTCCGTTAATCCAAGTTCGCTTCTTATCTTGATTTGTTCAGCTCGTGTTTTGGCAGAACAAAGGATGACTGGTATATTCCGATTTTTTAATCTGCGTATCAGGTCCTTGACGTCTCCAAGCTCTCCAGTTTTAATATCTGTTAAAGTACCATCTATGTCTGTAAATACGACTTTCTTTATCATGGATAGGTAAGCTCGATAATGAGTTAAGTGAGTCTTATTATATCTATTAGTTTTTTAGGAATGGAAATGTAAAGGCTGCAAGGGCCTTAACATTATTAATGACAACAATAACGCTCCACTCAGACTCTTCCATGATGCCAGCCCTAAGTTATCGAAAAGAGGCGATAAAATTAGGGTAGAAGGAAGGTAGCTTATGAGCATCGTACCTATCCCTTCATAAAGCCCAAAATAAAGCCTGCTGTAAGCCCGCCCGTTAGAGGAATACCAAAATTTATCATCGCTGAAGAAAGGTAATCGCCCCCTGGAATATAGTTTGAAACGTGCCCTGAAGTAACATTACCCAGTGCTGTCAAACCCATGGATTGAATTTTGGTCCAGTTTACTGTTATTAGTTTCTGATATTCCAATGCTATAAAAGCAACAAAAAGGAGTCCTATTATCACAAGTATAATCTTCACGACCTTTTTTATAGCATATCCAACTAGAAATCCTGTAATTCCTCCGAAGCCTACCGAGGTTGCTGTGGATGCAAGAGTACCCAAGTCGACGCTCATTTCTTATCACTATCCCTAACAGATGTCTGCTTATAGCCAATACGATTATTTTTCTTGTACGTAAGTTAAGAAAAACATTACCGTACTTTTTTCTTATTAGATATTAGTTGACATTTTGTCGTATACTTATTTTAGGTATTGTCATATCTAGGTATCCTAAAACTGTACACCCCCGGAATACAAATATGACAATCAAAAAGGATACCTCTTGCCCTCATGCAGAGAGGATAATTGTATAAAAAGTAGTAAACTCATACTTGATGACATGAACAAAAAAATGGCCATTTATGCATCGGTGCTAGGAGGTATTGGTGGTGCTACACTAGCTGCCGTGGTAATCTTTGTTCTGAACTCAGGAATTTTAAACACCCGATATTTTAACGTAGGGCAGGTAAGTAATCAAAGCGTATTAGATACTACAGAGCCAATCAGACTTTCAGTTAAAAACCTAACCATTACACAAATTAATAATAAAACAGTATATATTCAAATTATATTAAATTTGCATAATCCCACCCCAGCAACTGCTATGCTGGAGGCAATACAATACAATGTTTTGATCGACCGTAAACGTATAGCCTCTGGAGAAATTGGCGGAAAGCTAGGTGGATTTGTGGATTCCCAAGCACAGATTTTTCCTGTCATTAGCAACGGTACGATAGTCGTGAAAGATGCGAAGCTCGTACAGCGGAATATGCTAGATGATAATAGCTGGAATAAGATAACAGGTAATAAGGCAATTTACGAAATAATTGGAACATACTCCTATAGACAGCAGACCTCAGGTCTTCAGGCAAGTGAAGCAGATAAAGATTTCAAATTAAAGTTTCCTTAGATTTTATAGTACTGCTCAAATAAGCTGAATAAACTGCTACAGATGAAGGTCAAATTGTGACATCTTCGACATCCTCATCTCTAAAAGGTATATGGTGTAAACAGACTTCGATAAGTGTCCCTAAGGATGATTTGTGAACCATTATAACACAGTTTTCGCGGCAACTTATCTTTAATGTCTATTTTTTTGCAAGACCTAAAATGTTATCTAGCGAAAAGTTTGATTGCTTTTTTTCTCGGGTATAACATCTATCATAATACTTACAAGTTAAACATAGATCACATGGTTCTACAATAGGGACTTTGTTTTCTTTCAATAAAGTGCTTAGTATGCGAGCTCTTCTAATAATCTCCTGAAACATTCTATTGTTCTTAGTTATCGAAAACTCCGCAGCTTTCCCTTCTCCAGTAAGGTATAGTAGAATCCCTTCGGGCTTGTTAAATGCAAATAGACAGGCATTAAGATATAATAAATCACGAGGATGAGGGATATCAGGGACCTCCGTGACAACCTCAAATCTAACAACTAATTCATCATCAATCACTAGATCTGCATCTACATCGAGCACAAGGCTATCGACTCTATATTCTCCTGGGACACCTTTAAACGAACGCCTAAAGCTATCCTTTATCAACGTAGAAATCCTAGTAGCATTGTCGGCCGGACACGGGTCTTTACGTTCATAGTATGCTAAGCGCGTGCAGCGGGAAGCCTCATAAGCATGAATTCTATCAGGATTATTCCGGTTTATATTATGGCCCAACATACTGAATGCCTGATCAAAAGTCTTGTCAATCATCTTTCTTACGTCCCTATCACCCATCATGAGCTGCAGATTACAACAGGGGTATTTATACTTGGAAAAAAGTGTCCTCGCGTAAGTGGTCTAGAACCCTAAGCTTTTATTTGAAGCCTTTTCCCAAGGCGAAAGTTTTTTTCCTATCAGCAGATTGTTAGTATACATGCGACACACCAGAGAACGATTGCTGTTGGAGTATGATCAATCTCAAGAACCTGGTTTATGCAATCACTCTCAGACACAACCCAGTCATATTCTCGTCTAAATATGTAGATTTTACCTTTACTAACTCATAAGATCAGAAACTATGTTTATAGGATTTCAAAGAATAGTAAGGGCAAAGCAATACCGTTTATGCTATTGTCGATCGTAAGCTTTTGTCTTGTGCGCATGTGGGATCGAATAAAGTGGTTTAACTAAATCTGATACGTCTACCCAGCATTTAGCAATTTTTTCCATAGAATAAATAGAATTAAGAATTGCAATTGTTGATTCAAGATTTTTTGTATCTTTTCTTGCGGACTGATCCTTTGCTGACTTCATGAGCTTATCAAACTTCCCGTATATTTTTGCAACTTCGATAGACTCTGACCTATTCTTGCTAGTAAAAGCCGCAACAGATTTTTCTTGCATTTTTTCTATCAACCAGCTAGCTTCGGTAATTTCATCTATGAGTCTTGTACCAGGAAAATTTAGAAGTGCAGATGAAAATTCTGTGATATAGTCTCCTGCGCTTTCCAGATGATTGGCGGCAATTCTATAGTCCAAAATATCGATGTTAGTCAAATTTAGTTTTCTCGCTAATGCTTGGTCTATCATAGCAGTCCTGATCAACCTTACTAGCAAAAAATATTGTCTGTCTACTTCATCATCTCTGCTGTCAATTGATCGATTAACTTCACCTCCATTTTTCAAAAGTCCATTGATAGTATCCCTATACATTCCTGCCACTATCGAATTCATTCGTCTTAGAATTTTCTCAGCATCTAAGGCGTTTGGATCGAGTAAGAATTGCGAAAAAATGTTTGAACTATCTTCGTCGACTATTTCTATACCTACGAGCTTCCTCATTACCCTCGTAATAAGCTCTCGATCCTCGAATGTTATGCTCGATTTTCCATAAATACGGATATTATTATAACCGAGCAAGTAGGCTCCGTAAATTTGATTTATCAAACTATCGATGGATAATGGTAGATATTGGATTGTCACCTCTTTAGTGTCCTCGTTTGAGACTTCTGAAGAAAACAACGAGATTGAGTTATCCCTATTGACCTCCAAAAGGAGGGTATTTCCCTTTCTCAAATTATTGCTTTGGACCCACTGGCTAGGCAGAGATATCAGCATACTGCTACCAATCTTTTGGAGCCTTCGTGCGTATTGAGACATGAAATGTTTATACTAGTTTATACTAATTAAACATTATTTTTATATTTTTTAATATCTATAAATGATCATGACATCAGTGGTTACGGCGCCTATAGCCGTAGCTAAAGCATTCAGTCCAGGTCACATTACGGGGTTTTTGGAAAAGCCCCCTAGAACAAATGGTTATCTCCATGCAGGATCTGTTGGTGCAGGGTTTTCTATCGATCGAGGAATCTCAACTACTGTTAAAGTTTTTGAGAATATTCAAAACTGCTATCAAATTATGATTAACGGTAAGCGAGTTAAGAATGCTGAAGTGTCTAGATGGATTGTAGAAAAATATCTGAAATATCTCTATCAATCATGCTATATTAAAGTGGAACATGAAGTTAGCATCCCGATAGGCTTTGGACTTGGCTCTAGCGGGGCGGCTGCATTGAGTTTATCATATGCACTGAACGATGCTCTTGATTTACGATTTACTAGTGAACGAGCTGCACAGATCGCACATAACGCAGAAATTGCGTGCAACACTGGGCTTGGAACTGTGATCGCTGAATTCACAGGTGGATTTGAGATTAGGACTGGTATCGGCGGACCTGGTATAGGTACAATTGAGAAGATTAGGGTAGATGATTACAAAGCCGTAGTTTTGTGTATTGAACCAATTTATACCAAATCATTTCTTAACGATAGGTTTAGCAGATCTATAAATGGCCTTGCACGTGCTATGCTGAGTAAGCTATTGGTTTCTAGATGCGTAGACGACTTTTTGAACATCTCCTATGATTTTGCGAATCGTATTCATCTCACTGAAGGTAAATGCAAGGCACCTTTAAAGCGTCTGATCTCAAGAAACATTGCTTGCAGCGTTGCACTGTTTGGAGAAACAATATTCACTTTGGTACCAAAGGAAAATGTAAAGAAGGCGGTAGAATCGCTAGAAGATTTTCATGGTACTTTGCTTGTATGTAATATTGACAATGAAGGAGCAAGAGGAATTTAGCGAAATTTATGCATAGGAGCATAGGAATTCGGCATCCTCGTGCGGTATCTCTTTACACTAGAGAGCTGCTTGTAGACGGATATAAGAAGGGTATAGTCGTAACTGAGGGATTAATAGCACATGGAAGAGGCGAAGCATTTGATTATCTTTTGGGCGAACAAACTACTGAGTTCGCTCAAGATGCTATAAGAACTGCATCTGCTGCCCTATTGCTTGCAAATTATCCGGTAATTTCTGTTAACGGAAATTCTGTCGCATTATGCGCAAGACAAATTGTTGAACTCAGTAAAATTACAGATGCGGTAGTAGAGGTAAACCTTTTTCATAGATCGAAAGAAAGAGAGATCGCAATCGAAAAAGAACTTAGGAAGAAAGGAGCAAATCTCGTCTATGGAGTAGGATCTGCAGCTTCTTTAACTATCTCTGAATTGCAAAGCGATAGACGACGTGTTGATCCACAAGGTATCTATAAAGCCGATACTGTTCTGGTGCCGCTGGAAGATGGTGATAGGACGGAAGCGCTTGTAAAAATGGGCAAAAAGGTCATAGCAATGGATCTTAATCCTCTTTCGAGAACCGCTAGTGCTGCTCAAATTACAATTGTTGATAACGTAGTTAGGGCAATACCCCATATGATTTCTGAGGCTAAGCGCTTAAAGGACACAGATAGAGGAGTCTTAAGCCAAATCCTTCAACAATTTAGCAACCAACAAAACTTATCACAATCCCTGCAGATTATTCGAGGTGGATCAAATGGGAGATCAGCAGAAAAACAGTAACGGTCTTAGAAAAGTAACGGTTAATGACATAATATTAATGAAAGAAAAAGGAGTAAAAATTACTGCACTTACTTCTTATGATCTCTCTACGGCCACCTTCTGCGATAAATCAGGGGTCGACATCGTCTTAGTTGGTGATAGCGCAGGAATGGTTATGCTTGGCTACAAAAATACCGTTCCAGTAAACATGGAAGAGATGCTCTTATTTACCAAGGCTGTGTGTCATGGCACTAAGAGAGCATTCGTAACAGCAGATATGCCTTTTGGATCTTACCAGATCAACAACAACTTGGCAGTAGAAAACGCTATTCGCTTGATCAAAACTGGATGCGACTCTGTAAAACTTGAGGGAGGCAAGGAAGTGGCTGATACCGTTAGTGCTATTGTTAAAAAAGGAATCCCTGTCATGGGTCATATAGGTTTAAAACCTCAGACTTCTGCATTGTGGGAAGGCTACAAGGTTCAAGGGAAAACTAAGGATTCTGCACTAAAGTTGATTTCCGATGCTAGAGCTTTGGAGGATGCTGGGGCGTTTAGTATAGTTTTAGAAATGGTTACAAGTGAAGTGGCAAAAATCATTACAGAAGATGTATCAGTGCCGACTATTGGAATAGGTTCCGGATTTGCCTGTGACGGTCAAGTGCTAGTAATACATGACATGCTTGGCATTTATGAAAAAATGAAACCTAGATTTGTAAAACGCTATTTAGAATTATCTTCATTAATACCAGATGCCATAACACGATATATAGTCGACGTTAAATCATCCAAATTTCCAGAGGAGCAAAACATATTCCATATGGTTCCGGATGAATACTTGCTACTGCAACAAACACTTAAAGAAACGGATAATGAAAAACAAAAATGAATATAAGAAGCGATAGAAGGATTCATCCATCAAAAAATATCGCAGGATCAGCGGGCTCTGAGATAAGAGGAAAGAAAATAGTACTCTGTATAACCGGCAGCGTCGCAGCATATCGAGCTATTGACCTGGCGCGTCTTCTTATGCGACATGGTGCTGATGTGTATCCAGTGATGTCCAAATCATCATCGGTGATGCTCCTGTCACCTGAAATGATGAAATGGGCAACTGGTAACGAGGCGGTTACAGAGCTAACAGGAGATCTAGAGCACATAGGCTTGGCAGACTATAATATGTCAGATCTTATAATTGTCTACCCATGCACTGCTAATACCATCTCAAAAATGGCCTGCGGGATTGATGATACTCCTGTTACATCAGTATTGAGTGTAGCAGCTGGTTCGAGAATTCCAATAATAATTTGCCCCGCCATGCATCTAGCGATGTACTACAATGAATTTATTAAAGAGAATATTGGTAAACTAAAGAACTCTGGGATACAATTTGTGGAACCGTCTGTATCTGAGGGAAAAGCCAAGGTTGCCGATCCACAAGTTGTTCTTGATTTGGCATTAAGAATATTTAATATACAAAATACGTCATTGTCATCTTCTAGTTCTTCACTATCAGGAAAGAACATTTTGGTCACTGCTGGCAGCACAGTTGAGTATATCGACCCAGTGAGAATCATTACAAATTTGAGTTCAGGGAAGATGGGCAGGGCGATTGTAGAAGAAGCGAAAAGTTTAGGTGCGGAAGTAACGCTTGTTTATGGCCATTGCACCAGTGGATTCACAGATTTACTCGGGGTTAGATGCTTTGAGGTACATACTGGCGAAGAAATGTATAATATTGTAGCTTCAGAATTATCGTCTAGAAATTATGATATCGCCATCTTTTGCGCTGCTGTTTCTGATTTCAAACCCGATAAAAAGCTATTAAAGAAGATAAGAACTACGGCGGGCAAATTTGTGCTGCAGTTATCTCCTACAAAAAAGATAGTAGATGCAGCGAAAGAGATAAGCAAAAAGAGTCTTTTTCTTGTGGCATTTAAGGCAGAATATAAGGTTTCAGACTCGTATTTAATAAATAAAGCGACTGAGAAATTAAAAGAATGCGATGGTGATCTAATCGTAGCCAATGATATAGGTAGACGAGGTTCTAATATAGGGTCAGACAACAATGAAGTAATCGTAGTTAGTAGGGAAAAGGAAGTGATTCATTTACCGTTACAAGATAAGAGGAAAGTTGCTAACAGTATTCTTCAACTAGTGGTCCAATCTCTGCCTACTAATAAGAAATAGCAATTGACCAAGTAACATTGATATAAATTTCTTATCTATTCTGCAATTCATGTGTTTATTATCAGGCTAATAGCTTATGTCAATTAGGCTGCTCGATTCTCATGTGCTGTTATTTAGAGCATTATCCTAAAACTATCAAGTCCTTTGAAAATTCATTCAGGTTCCGTACTCTACTGTTTTTAACATCTATAATCGTGCTGTCCTCGATCCTTACTCCAAATTTACCATCTAAGTAAATTCCTGGTTCAATTGTAACTGCCATATTTGGTTGGAGAATTTCTTGGTTCTTCATTGTTAACCAGGGAGGCTCATGGACTTCAAGACCAATTCCATGTCCTGTTGAATGAATAAACTCGTTTGAATAACCTCCGTTTTCAATTAATTGTCTACAAACAGCATCTATATATGAACATTCAACACCCTCTTTTAGTGCATCCAATCCGGCCTGTTGGGATTCTTTAACGATATTGTATACCTTCTTCATCTCGTTGTTGGCTGTTCCAAGAGCAAAAGTTCTCGTAGCATCTGCGATATAACCATCATATCTCAAAGTTAGATCGACTACAATGAAATCACCGTTTATGAATCTTCGATCCGAGATCTGTGCATGCGGCTCAGCGGCATTTGAACCTCCAGCGATAATCAATGGATTCAATGTCGATTTATACGATGTAGTATTCGCCCCCCTTTTCATTGCCTCAAATATCAGCAGCGCTTGTAATTCGCGTTCTGACATTCCTACCCTGATTTCTTGCATACATATCTCATATAGAGTGTCAATAATTCTTGCAGCGTTTGAAATTGCTTTGATCTCATCGTTATCTTTAATCATTCTTGATTGATAAAAGGGTTCAGGATTAATAAGAAACGATCTATGAGCGGTATTCTTTTGAATACACTGAATTTCAGAATAGTTATCACAATCTGAACAGGAGGTACCTTCTTTGATTTGCAAGGCCAATGTAGAGATCATTTTAGCTCCTCTTTCAGATGTTATGACATCGCTTTCCTTGGCAGTTCGTAATGCTCTCGTTACTTCTAGCTTGGGTGTAATTAATTTAGTTCCTAAATTGGTACATAGTGCTATGGCCTCTCCCCAGAAACCAGTAAGATAGTAGACATTCTCAGGCTGGAATGCTACTACTGTATTGCACCCAATACTACTGGCATAGTCTAAGATCCTTGAACGGCGCGCTTTCATCATGATTGAATAGGATAGAGAACAATACAGTTTTATCATTTTTACTAAAGGCTTAATGTAATTTAAATAACAGAAGATATTCCGTCTAAGTGAAATAAAATGGAATATTTGGCTATGCTGCCCGGTCCAACAAATGTACCAAATAGGATTATGAATGCAATGCTTACACCTATAATTAATCATAGAAGCGACGATTTTCGAGTTTTACATAGGTCTATTGTCGAAAAGACCCAAAAGGTATTTCAAACTAAGAGCGATATTATCTTGCTAACCACATCGGGAACCGGTGCTGTAGAAGCATCCGTCATAAATATGATCAGAAAAGGTGATAAGGTTATTATTCCAGTTACCGGCGAATTTGGGACGCGGCTTGCGGATTTAATCGAGAGCTGGGGAGGCCAAGCGATAAGGATCAATGCGCCCTATGGGGAAAATCCGACATATGAAAAGATTGAGCAAGCATTTGACGAGAATAAAGATGTCAAAGCAGTTTATGCTGTTTACAATGAAACTTCCACAGGCACTACACTTCGTTATATGGATAAAATAGGGGAGCTGTGCGGGCGAACTGGAGCCTACTATGTAGTGGACGCTGTTTCGATTTTAGGCGGCGATGAATTGCCAGTTGACAAATGGAATGTTGATATCTGCGTAACTGCTTCACAGAAGGCATTAGCGGCTCCACCTGGGGTCTCTCCAATCTCAATTAGCCCAAGGGCAAAGAAAGAGATGCAGACTAATCCTCCACCAACTCAGTACCTTAATCTTAAACGATACTTCAAATATTATGAAGAAAATTTTGAGACACCTTTCACTCCAGCTCTACCTCTTTTCAATGCCTTTAGAGAGGCACTTGACATGGTTCTGGAAGAAGGACTTGATAATAGAATCAAACGACATGCGATATGTGCAGAGGCTTTTTACCGTAGCCTAAGTACTATGGGATTTACTCCTTTCGCGAAACCTAACGCTCGAAGCAATGTAATTATTGCTATGAACTACATAGAAGGAATGGATGATAAGAAATTCAGAGGATTGCTTTCCCAAGTGTTCAAGGTACTAGTGGCAGGCGGATTCGGCAGTATGAAGGGGAAAGTCTTTAGGATAGGAAGCATGGGCGAAGTCAACGCCTATCATGTATTGAGGACTCTTTCTTCAATTGCATCAGCAATGACTATTATGGGGCTAAAGACTAATTCGGAATCAATCGCTGTGGCATCTGAGAATCTAAAATCTCTGAACTAAAACAATCTTTTCGATTCCTAAATTCTCATTATAATTTATTGGTCTATCAAGCTTAATATATGGTAAATCAATAGCGAATTTTATGACCTTTGAGAAGGGCTCTCTTATATTGGTAGATTATACTGCTAAGGTTAAAGATACTAGTCACGTCTTCGAAACCACAATAGAAGAAGAGGCTAGGAAGACTGACGTTTATGATCCAGCACATAAGTATGGGCCCAAGCTTGTATCAGTCGGCGAAGGATGGGTTTTGAGAGGCCTAGATGAAGCTCTAGCTAATGCAAACAGCGGCGACAAACTAACTGTAGAAGTTCTACCCGAAAAGGGTTTCGGCGAAAGAAACCCGTCAAAGGTCAGAATGATCGCCCAACGAAAGCTAGGGGAGAAATCAGATGAGGTAACCGTAGGAGACGAGATCGAGGTGGATAATCGAACTGGGATTATTAGATTTATCGGATCAGGCAGGGTCCAGATCGACTTTAATCACAGATATGCTGGAAGAACCCTAGTTTACGATGTTAATATATTAAAGAAGCTTGAGACAGAAAACGATAGGGTCCTGTCCCTGATAAAAAGAAGGTTCGCTCTCGACGATGAAAAGATAATATTCAGTCTAGAAGGGTCAGCTTTAGAAATCACCTTGCCCGAAGAAAGTTTTCTAACCGAGGGTCTTCAGATCATGAAAAGGGCGGTAGCCAACGACATCTTCAAATATGTAAATAACATTAAAAATATCAAGTTCATTGAACCCTACGTCTCTTCCCAAGAGCCTCAGCAGCAATCAAAAGAACAGCAAACACAAGTTGATGAAAAACCAATTGAATCTGTAGAAAACAGATCGTCTTAGTGAGATTTATTCTCACCTTTTTTGAATTAGGAGTTGTACGATTTTTAGTTTGATCTAGATCTAATAACGCCCTACATAACTCTTAGCTGCTAGTGATTATTACGAATTGACTTAAACACACTATTTCTCTGACTAGTTTAGTCCTATTAAAAAAATATTATTGAATGGATTTTATACTGGCACGTCGCAAGAGTTCAAAAAGCAAATCTATCATGCAAGTTGTGCTGTTTCTCACCAGGACGGTTCGAATGCCTTATAGTACTTACTCGTTTTGGCACGTTTATGTTATGAACGGAGCCCAGAATCCTTTTCATTTGAATACTAAATTGAGGAAGTCTGATGAGAAGAGTGAAAGAGTGTACCATCTTGAGCATTGCTACGGACATTATCATTTGAATAACATCAGCGCAGATCATCTGAGATTACCTACCAGTTTCCTAGAAAAATCATAGGAATAGGACAGCTGTTTTAAAAACCAGTTTTTTTAACCTGACATCATAACCTACATGAGTTATTATTGAAACCCATAATTTATCTAGAATTATTTTTTACTCGCCATTACCGCATGGATTTTTCACTATGCTTTTCTAAAGAAAAGGTAATAACTTTACTAGTATCAGATCTTGTCAATGATTCAAGTTAGTCAAATGAATTAACCATCATTAATACAGTAATATTCTTCGCAACCCAACATTACTGATTAGCAATTAATATTATTTCGTCATTCACCAGGTGAATATTTTGTTATCATCTTTATACTACGCCCACTGATTTTGCCAAATCTAGGGCGGATTTTTTATTAAGAGATATTTTGCTTAGTATTGTATACCGATCTGGTCTGAGAG
>DATDLD010000031.1:0-17360 GCA_036519475.1 Candidatus Nitrosopolaris sp.
GTAAATAACAAATTGCAGTTATTTGTCTATGGAAGAGTGATAGCAGGGCATGTGGATCCTATTGAAAAAAAACCCGTCACTCATTATATGCCTTGTTCAGAAATCTTCTCAATCGCAACAACAGGTTGTAATTGGCTATGCCAATATTGTCAAAATCACGATATTTCGCAACGTCGTAAAATAGAGGGTGAAGAAATGACTCCAGAACAAGTAGTAGATGCAGCTTGTAGCTACGGCGCCCAGGGAATTGCTTATACCTATAATGAACCATCGATTTTTATTGAATTTGCGAAAGATTGCGGCCTAGAGGCTCATCGTAAAGGTCTTTTTAACATCTTTGTCTCAAATGGTTATGATACTCCTGAATCCGTTAATATGATGGATCAATTTTTGGATTGTATTACTGTTGACTTCAAAGGAAGCGGCAAACAGGAATTTGTCAGACGATACATTGGAATTCCAAATCCTGACCCAATTTTTCAATCGCTGAAGGAGATTAGAGACAATACTAAAATCCACACTGAAATTACTGACCTTATAGTTCCTCAGGTTGGTGACGACCTGGATGCGGCTAGAAAGTTGTGTAGATTTGTCTATGATGAATTGGGACCAGATACTCCAATACACTTTTTGAGATTCCATCCAGATTACAAGATGATGCAATTTGGCAGCACTCCAATTGAGACCCTTGAGAAACATCATGATATCGCTAAGGAAGAGGGTTTGAAATATGCATACCTTGGAAATGTTCCTGGTCATCCTCTTGAACACACTTATTGCCCAGAGTGCAAAAATATAGTAATACAACGTTATGGATTTAGCATAATCTCTTGGAATCTGGACTCGGACAATCGCTGTGAGGGCTGCGGCTATCCTATTTCAATAATAGGAAAACCAAAAAGAACTCAAAAGAGTTGGTTTCAGTTCGTTCACTAAAAGAATGAAAGGAGACATATTTGATCAGCGTGGTAATACCCCGCTTAAGATCTGATATATTTTGATTTTGTATCTACAAGGGTAGACCCTGTAATAATAATATCAACATAATTATAATGATAATAACAAAATAATAACCTAAATATCCTAGTTATTCTAACATCGTCCGTGGCTATTAAAGCAAGGTGCCCAGTATGTGGTAGAACAGCAGATATCAACGATAATATGGATAGTGTAAGGTGCCCCCATTGTGGCCTCGATATTGCATATGATGAATATATTGAAATAATGAAGGATAGGGCTGTAAATATGGCCGATGATTATCAAATGAACTGGAAAGGATGATCTACGTAAATAAATACAAAGTCTCCATCTTAAATTAATCAAATATGCTTCGGAAGTTATTCTTATGAGAAGCTTTCAAATTTATTCTACCAGAAATAACCTTTATCAGAGCAAGTTAGCTCAGCACCACAATTTTGGCATCGAACATGACACACCTGAATATGAACCATCGTGAATCTACAGCGCGGACACTCGGTTCTACTGCTTTGAGCTTTCTCCATTCACACTCTTAACTTCGAACAAAGTTACTTTTAATTCTTTCAAAGCCAGAAAGGTTAATTAAAGCTGTAACGTAACAAATTTTTAGCTTGGCGCAGTTTAAACTTGTTATTTCCGATAACAAAGGAAAGAGTATCCCACAGGATTTAAAGGATAGAGCAGCCCAGCCTTTGCTTGGCTCAAAGATTGGAGATAGTATAGATTCCTCTGTTGTTGGGATTGCTGGTGGAAGCATTAGAATTAGCGGCGGAAGTGATAAATCCGGAACCCCTATGCGTAAAGATATTCACGGTGGAGTCAAAAAATACGTTCTTCTGTCAAGAGGAGTGGGTATGCGAAGTATCAAAGAAGGAGAGAGAAAAAGAAAATTGGTAAGAGGCAACATGATTACCGAGGAGATCTATCAAATAAACTGTGTGTTGATAGGTAGTAACTTGCCCGATATAAAGACCGCGCCGGCTGAGTCTGAAGAAAAAGAAGCAAATAAACCACAAAAGTAAAAGACTAGAAGAATTGAGAACTAATGATAATATTTTTTTCAGTAGCGATACAAAGGTCTACAGACGATTACCTTAATATCTCTCACTAAATTATTATCGGTAGTGCATTGGAAGGAAACGCTCACTGATGAATACATCAAGGAGTTTGGATATCAGCCCAGTATTAACATAGGCACTTCTGGACACGTAGATCACGGCAAAACTACCCTCGTTGAAGCTATTACAGGTGTATGGACAAGTGCTCATAGCGAAGAGTTGAGAAGGGGAATTACAATCAAAGTAGGCTATGCTGATGCAGCATTTTACAAATGTCCACAATGTCCTGCACCTTCTTGCTATTCCACACAGCCTACATGTACTAATTGTGGTGGAAAAAGTGAGCTCCTGCGAGTTGTAAGCTTTGTAGATTCTCCTGGGCATGAAAGTTTAATGGCAAATATGCTTTCAGGATCAGCGTTAATGGATGGAGCCATCCTTGTAGTTGCAGCAAACGAAAGCGTTCCTCAGCCGCAAACTAGGGAACATTTATTTGCGCTTCAGGTTCTTGGAATTCAACAAATAGTAATTGTACAGAATAAAGTAGATTTGACTGCATACGAAAAAGCTATCACTAATTTCGATGAAATCAAAGAATTTGTGAAGGGCAGTGTAGCGGAGAAGGCCCCTATTATTCCTGTATCGGCTCAACACAAAGTCAATATTGATGCTTTAATAGAAGCTATAGAAAACACTATCAAGACTCCAAAAAGAACAAAAAATGCTAAGCCAATAATGCATGTTTTACGATCATTTGATGTTAACAAGCCGGGGCTTCCAATAAAACTAGTCAAGGGAGGCGTAATTGGAGGTGCATTAATTCAGGGCGAATTCAAGGCAGGGGATGATATTGAAATTCGTCCCGGACTTCTAGATGAGAAAAAGGGCAAATATGAACCCATTACTTCCGTTGTTGCCACACTTGGAACTGGCGCAGGCTTAGTAGATAGGGTTAGACCCGGAGGACTTGTCGCGATTGGTACAAAGTTAGATCCAACCTTTATAAAAAGTGATTCTTTAATTGGTTCAGTAGTAGGCAAGCCCAATTCTTTGCCAGAAGATGTTCAAGATATCAGCGTCGAGGTACATCTCTTTGAAACTGCTGTTGGCACTCAAGAGATGGTCAAAGTAGAACCAGTAAAAATAAGAGAGCCATTGAGGTTGAATATTGGCACTGCAGCAATTCTTGGAACTGTAACAAATAGTAAGGATAGCAAGGCAGAGATAAAACTAAAGAAACCAGTATGCCTCTTACCTAAGAGTAGAGTAGCAATCAGTAGAAGAATTGCAGATCGATGGCGGTTAATTGGTGCTGGATTATCGGTTTAGATGATCATGATGAAGGATGATGACTTCAAGTTTATAATATTGCCAATTAATTGACTCAAAATCAATGGTCCATACATTTTTTGTATTATAATTAGTTTACAGCATTTCCAACATTGCACTGTAACATCTGCTGCTACTTTTATCAGACTACAACGGAAGGTCGTATTCACTTTCTCTTTGTACTTGAAAACTAGTTCCATCCTAATCAAAAGCCATTGTAATTCAACTTTTTGTGTCTGACAGAGGGGTTCCCAATTACAAGCACCCTCTATAGGATATTTTATTCTCTCAACTATTCCTTCATAGCAGTCATCCATGGAATGATACAACTTTCGCGTGTCACTGGGGATTTCATAGAAACAATCTAAGTCTCGTGATAAGGATTTACTGTTGGTTTTGGCGTATAGTTATGATTGATCTTATAAATTAAGACCGCAAAAACTATACCTGGTTTTTCAGTGTTGAAGCTATCTGAGGAATAGACTAGACTGAACGGTTGATTGCTTAGTCCATTCTGGGGATACTTGATGTCCTTGGTGTAAAGCGCGATAGTTCCGGGTTTGTACTCGGGCTGTAGACCTGTAAGTTGTCCATTTTGAACTGATGCGTATGCCTGCGGCTTGTAAGGTATGAGCTGTCCAAGAAGAGTTGTGTTCCAGAATCTTGGATTTGGCGTAAAGCCATCTTGCTCTAGGTAGTTGTTCTCATCAAATCCTCCTATTCTCATGAACCACTGTTTCTTACTTTCGTCCCCTCCACTTCCTAAAGTATAAAATGAGGTCCCATTAACACCAGAGAATCGTTGTGCGACTATGTACAGAAGAATATAATCTGCCTTCAGATCGTGAGCCACCTTGGTTCCGCCCTCCTTTTGGTCGATGAACATTTTCGCAATAGTCGCTATTCGAGTTTGGTTAATTGTAGCGTTGTCAGCCAAGCTAGTTCGATTACCAAGTGTAGTTATCCAGTAGCCGTAATCCCACCAAGACCCAATTACCGCATCATTTGACGTATTCTTCGATATCCAGTCCAGAGCGTCTATCCAGTCATTAGTCTTCAAGCGATATCCTGTACCGCCATTTGCAATGGATGCCGGGATATCTGCTGAAGTTAACCAGTTAGAATTTGGAGGATAAAGCATTGGAATGGTAAGCATGAAAACGATTAACACTATATACGCAATTACGATGATTCGACTCTTGCTTGGCTGTACTTTTGAGTATTCAAACTTTCTCTTACTCTTCGCTGCCTTACCTTTGGAAGTTGCACTGTTTGTTGTTGTAGATGTAGAGCCTGGTGATGATCCTGAAGATGGCTCATTGCTTAAAACCGCTCTTGTTACTTCATATAAGCCAAGTCCGGCCAAAATAATAATTCCTATTGAAGCAAATACTAGCAATCTTGCAAAGGTTGCGCTAACGTATATCCCGGTGATTCCAATAATCAGAGCGAAAACTGACATATCGGTTCGGTGTTTAAATGCCATCCAAACTCCGAGTCCAGCAAACATTAATAGAATTGAGTAATCTATAAAATAGTCAACTAGTGTAGGAGTAAAGTGTTCTGCAACCGATGCTGTTAAAGGATTTTGTGTTGAAAGAAATGGATTTATGGCATTTATGTATCTGAAGGACGACGGCTGATAAATTCCTGCAACGAAAACAGCGATTGCAACTCCAAAGAAGGCAATCAATAGAAATAATGTATTCCGGACTTCCGTTCTGGGATTACTAATCCTCTTTAGAAAGGTTGCAACAGCCAAAAAAAGAGTGCCACCCATTAAGGCAATACCTGGTAAACCGTACACAAAGGATAGCCCTGGCCTTGGAAAAGCCCCTGCACTAACAAGAGAGAACAATGTAAATGCAATTGCAACGTATAACGGAGCCCTTGTATCTTTCCTAAAAAAGGGAAGAGCGATGAAAAATAGCGAGATGGGTATGCTAAAATACTGAACTCCTCCCCATGATGCATTCGCCAATCCCAATATAATCCCGCCTGCAACTGCTTTGGGAATAGCATATTTGATCTCTGTATGTTTGATGGCAGAAATAAGGAGATAAAGTGCAAGCAACGCAAAAAATAATCCAAGAGGTTCCGATTTGAACCATCCAAGGTTCCCCCTTTGGATTATAGCTGGACTGAATGCAAACAATAGGGCTGAAAACAGACCGGCAGTGGTTCCCCCTATAGTTCTAACTAAAGCAAATATAACAATCGTCGTTAATGATCCTACTATAACTGGCAATAATATTGTAAAGTCCAACAAAGAGCTGCCAGCACCAAATATCTGGTAGAGATAAGCTGCAACTATATGCAATCCAGATTGTGATGTCTTAGGCACATCTCGTCCTTCAGGAAACCATGACATAGTATCATGCCATTTCCAATATGCATCAAGCCCATTATCCACGATAAATTTAGACGCACGATAATCAAAATAGGGATCAAATTCATTAAGAAAAAATCCATATTTTATAGGATAAGAGCGCATAATAAATGCCGTCGTGAATGCAAGAACCAATACTACAACAACCAAGAGATGTCTTAACTGGAACTCGAAGTGCCGAGCTCGCAGCAGGGTTCTACTTCCTTCTAGCATTCTGCTAATGAAAGTTAAATATACCGCTTTTTTAAGGTACTGTTGACGAAATTAAAAAATGTTACAGGCAAGATAAAATAAAATATGACATCAAATTATGATAACCTAAAATTTTATGTTCTTCTTCTTGCAATATCTAAATTTTTTGTTGAAGCATTATAAAAGCTATTTAGCGAGCGTCCATCAATCTTTATTGAAATCCTTCTTAGTTTGCATTTGCAAGCCCCTTGCAAATCAGATATACTGCTGCATAAGTGGGCAATTTCTCAATTGGTTTCTTGATATTAAAATACTGACCCTTTAGTCTTAACTTTATGTGCGGGGCCTTTATCTCAAGATTAACTTCCTTATCTCCTAGGAGACAGGCGTCAGTCAAAGGCTCAAAAGATTCTAGATTGACACATTTCATCTTGGCCAACCCGCTTTTACTGTTCAGAGTACCGCCCAATCTGAAGACTCTGTGCACATCGCTGGTTACTTGTGGATCAATCTTGGCTCCCATCTCATTGGCCATATGCAGAACCTCCAGTTTAAAACCGTCGTAGCCCCCACTGCGTTTAATCAAATTGCCTAATCTGTCTAAAGACATATGATCAATCTTTAATCTATCAGCTATACGCTTGCGCCAGCCATAAATTAGCCTAGACTTTGATAACCTTATTGAGTAAGCTCCATTGGATGCCTTTCTCACACCTATGCTCTCTAGCAACAAATCATTACCCATGACGTAGCCTACTACTTCCGACCTAGCTTGGGAATCAAGTAATCTAAAGATATTATCTAGAATATGAACATGAAACCCATTGTTCCCAGAAAAATAAATGATTATATTCTTTTCTTCTATCCCAAAGTCGTCAATTAATAAACTGACTAATCGTTTCAATTCATTCTTTAAGCCATATATACATTTACTACATGGAAGAGACGTTCTACGAATTGTCTTGGTATTGCATGATGCACAAGACTCTGAATTGATCTTTAAGACTCTCCCGCAATTTAAACAAATAGAATAAGAATGAGTTATTTCACAAGGGAGGTGCAGATCCTTGGCATCAATATCAAATATAAGGTCTGCTCCTTTCCACGTTTTCTCTTGAATAGGATAGCTTGGATACATGTAATAAGCATTGGACGAGTAGACATCGGAGGGAACTTCTCTGATCAAAGTTGCAAGCAGTTCTCCTTTAGTTTTAAATGAAAGGTGGCGTATCATGCCTGATCCAAATTGCATATATCCAAATTCGCGTTCCTGGATACATTCAGGAATATCTATGAGGTCAGTATTTTTGAAGTAATATTCCTTAAATGCACTTCTAACTAGGTCTATGCTCTTTTCTAAGGATTTACTGCTGATCATAGGATAGTTCTTTTGTCACTCTCAGCCGACCAAATTGAATAGGACTAGTTATTCCATTACATTCCTCTATGGCAAAACATAAACTTTCGTTACGAAGTTTTTGACAAGATGGGACAGAATATTTTTTATGGCTACCTCTAATCCCTGCAAGATGCTCAACTTGGTACCTGGTGATCCTTTCATTATAATCGGGTGCATTTTGGAACAGCATTACGATTTCATTAACGCTTTTTCCAACTGTGAGCATATAAGTTGCGAGCATAAGTCTTGCAGAGTGAGGAAGATTTATGCCGTTGTTCATTTCTTCTAAAGCGTGTTTGATGCAAGGCGGGTAATCTTTTGCATCAGGAGACCTAGGAGTCATATAAATTTTGGGACTTGGCAGTTTGCTTTTAAATTCGTTAGCTGTTATTTCGATAGACTCTGGTAATTTCGTTAAAGTCATTGCTTTTATTCTCATGTAGATCAAGTTACTCAACTCGTTTCGAATCAGTCTGACGGTCTCATCAGCATCTAGGTACACATATCCTCTATGTACTAATCTATTAACCAGTTTCCATTGCTGTTCGTGGAAATGTGAAGAACGCTCCAAGTAATCACTGATTTTTACTTTAAACAATCTTTTGTCATCTGAGCTTATGTCAACATTGATCTTGAACAGCTCATTAAAAATCTTGAAAAGCAGAAGGTGTTTCCTCTCGTCATTTTTTTCTTTCTTGAGATCTTCGACTAAAAAGTTTTCTGCTCTTATCGCTTCAAACAAAGAATGCTTCTTCAAAATTACTTCCATTCCAATTGACCTGACAATTATAAGTGTAACAAGAAAAGTGAGTATTTCGATCTCGTATTTATCTAGCCTTTTGTACACTTCTCCTCTGATAATCTCTGATTCAAGCATCTCTGCTGCTCTACTAATAATATGTTTCATCTCAGGTCTATTAAATTCCTCTAGGTCAAAATGCGTCTGTCGAATATAGTCCGACGCTTCGTTGAGAAAAGGATACTTGGCCAAATCCGCAGTTCCAAGCTTAATAGACATGATGTGAGCTTATGTCAATACTAAAATAAAAATACCACCATCAAGCTTCGGAATATTTTTAACAAGGATCTCTTCCTGCAAACTTTGGTATGAAAGTTCATGTAGGCTTTCACGTGTCTATTGCTGGCGGAATATCTAACTCTGTTGATAATGCATTGAAGATTGGTTCCAGAGCGTTTCAGATATTCAGTAGAAATCCAAGAGGTTGGTCTGCCAAGCCTTTAGCAGAGAATGATATCAAGATGTTTAGAACAAAATTGTCTGGTAGCGGGATAGGAAGTAAATCAGTAATAGTACATATGCCTTATCTACCAAACTTAGCTGCTCCAGATAGCGAATTCTACAAGAAATCAATAGATGCCTTTGCTGAGGAATTACAGAGATGTAATACTTTGGGTGTCGCATATCTTGTGATTCATCTTGGAAGCCACTTAGGCAGGGGACGAGAATATGGTATTAAGCAGTTGCTAAAAGCCTGTAATTACGCTCTTGACAACTACAAATCCAAGTCTCGCGGCGATACCCGCGTACAAATCTTGCTAGAGAATATGGCCGGACAAAAAAATTGCATAGGTAATACTTTTGAGGATCTACGAGTAATCTTAGATAAGCTAAATTCAAGAGAGTTTGGAATATGTTTAGATACATGTCATGCTTTTGCTTCCGGGTATGATTGGCGAGAAGAAGCTAACGTTGAAGCGATATTAGATAATTTTAATAATATAGTAGGTTTGAAGGATCTTAAGGTACTACATCTAAATGATTCCAAAGGCGATCTATGTTCGCATATCGATCGACACGAACATATTGGTCTTGGTAGAATAGGTGAGGCAGGATTTATTGCATTATTGAATAATAGAGCTCTAAGAAATTTACCTATAATATTGGAAACACCTTGCGATGAGAAGAGAAGTGATCTGCAGAATCTAAATTATGTTATGAGTCTTATCAGAAAAAGGAACTAAAATATTATAGAATAGGTAACCAACTTCTGAAACTAAGTTAGCAAGAATAAAACGATATGGCGACTTTTCAACCCAGATACAGATACAATACGCAAAGGAATAAATTTAAAGTCAATCTTCAAGAGGTCCTTGCAATAGTATGAGCAATTACGAGGAAATAATGAAACTAGCGCTTGAGAGAGGATTTTACTTTCCTAGCTGCGAAATCTACGCTGACGCGCCGGCTGGGTTTTGGGAATATGGTCCTACCGGAGTAGGCCTCAAAAATAAGTTTATAGATCTCTGGAGAAGGGAACTTGTACGACGAGACGGTATGCTAGAAATTGATGGCTGTCAAATAATGAGCAAGAGTGTTTTTGTAGCATCTGGACACTTAGACAACTTTACTGACCCCATCATCAAATGTTCTAATTGTAAATCTACCTTTAGAGCTGACAGATATATAGCAGAAAGGACCGGAGAAAATATTTCGGAGAGGTCGGATGACTTGAACATGGATGCTACTATAAAGAAGTACGACCTCAGGTGCCCTAACTGTAATGGCACATTTGAAAAGGTTAACAGGTTCAATATGATGTTTGGACTGGGAATAGGGCCTAGTGCTGACCCCGCATATCTTAGGCCAGAAACATGCCAGACAATATTTGTTGATTTTGGGCGGGTCTTTAAAACTATGCGGGGGAAGTTCCCTCTAGGTATTGCTCAAATTGGCAAGAGTTTTAGAAATGAAATATCTCCGAGGCAGAGTCTACTGCGATTAAGGGAATTCTATCAGGCAGAAATTGAAGTGTTTTGTAATCCATACAAACTAGACGACTTGCAGCAGTTCCAAGATGTTAAAGATACTGTGTTGAACCTTTATGATGGAACTTCCAATGTTGAGGTAACAGCAGATGAAGGGCTCACGAAATCATTGTTGCCCAATAAGCTCGTTGCATATTACCTTTGCCTTCTAAATGAATTTTATGCAAAAACTGGCATAGATATGAAACGAACTCGTTTCAGAAGGCTTTCAGATGATGAAAAGGCATTCTATTCTTCAATAGGATTTGATTTTGAGGTTGAGACAAGTGTGGGTTGGTTGGAACTAGTTGCATGTAATTACCGGTCTGATTACGACCTTAGAAGACATGCACTAACAAGTAAACATAACCTTGAAGTTATTGACCCATCTGACAACTCAAAGGTCTTACCCCATGTATTTGAACTCTCAATGGGAATTGACAGAAGCATTTATGCTATTTTGGAACACTCCTATTATGAGGATTATACGCATGACGACAGGATAGTATTGGGACTAAAGCCATATCTTGCTCCAATAAGCATAGGCGTCCTCCCTCTAATGAGAAAAGACGGCATAGGTGAGAAGGCAAAGGAGATTTACTCTGCACTTAAACGGGAATTTGAAAGCTTCTACGATGACTCGGGATCAATCGGAAGAAGATATAGGAGGTTGGAAGAAATTGGAGTGCCTTTCGTCGTAACAGCCGACAAGACGACTATGGAGGATGATACTGTCACAGTCAGATATAGAGATTCAATGCAACAAGAGCGAGTTAAAGTGTCTGCACTAGTGCAATTTTTTCGAAATGCTCTTTCAACAGAACCTAGCATAGGATAAAGTAGAATAACTTAGCTACTTGTATTAGCGATCCTCTAATATAACCGTTCAGCGACAGCCAACTCTGTAGTAATGATCAATGCTTATAGTTGATTTTTGCTGGCCGAAAAAATTAAACCCCTTATGCATGAATATAAGATGATTGAACGAAAAACAAAGAGAAAGGAAAATCCAAGAGAAGAAACCTGCGCTAGACGAGGATGATCTATTGCCTGTTGAAAAATGGCTTGTGGCTTTTGAGAATATTCCTTCTAATAAAAATCAAGACAAATTTTCGTTTCTTAGGCAATTTTATGCGCCTGGCTTCTACGAAGCATACGACACAGTTCTGAGTTTCGCTGAAAAATCAAAGCTGAATATATTATGGTTCAAAGAAAAAAAGAACTGTGGTGATAAATATCTTAACTCCGACTTTCCTCTACTAGAAACGGTATGTACATACTGTAATAAAGCATTCAATGACATCGACCCTATACCATGTAAATTAAGCGAATGTTATGCAGAATTTTGCTCCAACGCATGTATGATTGATCATTTTGATCTCAAACACAAAGGCTACAACTCTTTGATATACTAACGATAATTCCTGTACCTGCATCTAATTTACAGTAATAAAAGACTCGTCAGCCCATATTAGCAAAGTTTCTGCTGATCAAATGGCATTGGTTCATTTACCGATACATAATCCAAACAAATTGAATTTTGTGTTTACTTAACTTTGGCAGTAGTGTTTTCTAAAGTCTAGTGTGATCATTCGTATGCGCTGAGGATCGGCTCTGAATAGATCTATACATCTTGTAGAATACTCAATTGGAGCATCCTGATTCCTATTCATAAGTTCAAATCCCAAGGATTCAAAGGTAGAAACAAGCCAATCCCCCCATTGATGGTATGCAGCATCAGATACTGGTAGTAACAACTCATCGGTTATCTCAGTTACAAGTCGAAATAGCCCGTTGTTTTTTAATTTCGAGAATACAGCTCGATAAAGAATTATCCACTCATGCTGCTTAACTGGGTCTATGAAAGTGGGATCAGGTAATACCGCAATAATTTTATCAATTGAACAGTCAGGAAATCTTGGTAAAATGTCTTTGAAAGACCCGTTGATCAGTTTGACGTTTCTGAGTTTAATCCTTGATTTTGCACACTCATATTGCTCCTTATCTATTTCTATACCTATGTATGTTATAGATCTGCCTCTATCATCACGACAATCATTGTTTGCCAATAGTTCTAATAAACGCCCATCGCCCATACCTATCTCCACTATGGTAGGCGAAGGTCCCAAAGCCTCCTCAGTCTTTGTTGAGAATCTCAAGCCTAGGACAGGTTAAAAAAGAATATACTTACCCTTTAAGTAAGTCTGCTTCAAGCAACTGCTGAACTAATTGTACTACCTCCTGCTCAACTTGTTGTCTAGGCATTCCAAGCTTGGACGAAAATTGATCCGCTAGTCCATTGATAGTCTTACTTCCGTCACAAGTTTTCCAAAAGTCCACAATCGCTTCATTTATCATGAATCCCTGTCCTTTTTCATTTGTAAGAATCAACGAACCATCGTCCTGTCTAGTTAGCTGACCTTTTTTTACAGGTTGATATTTTTCGTAGTCGACTTGGAATCGAAGCTTTGGCTTTCCGAATCCCATTTTTTCACGAACAAAGGGATCCATTTTTTCAATACTCCAAGGGGGGTCCCAAACAATTTCGACGTCAATACTTCCGATACCATTAATTTTTCCGACGTGCCTCTTTATGTCGCTAACCAATGTATCGTGAAGAGGACAACCCCGCGTAGTCATGGTCATTTTAATATCGATGTTATTTTCAGGCTTAACCTTGACGCCATATATCAGCCCGAGTTCCACCACATTAACAGGTATTTCGGGATCCATACATTTTCTCAAAGCCGAATAAACTTCTTCTTCAGTGATAGTTTTCAGAGACATTTGGAATCTGCACGTAAATGGACCTCTACATGATAAAAACTTTATCACACTTCGATGCTACCGTTAAACGATGATAATCAATGGACCTATTAGGCGCACTAAGTAGGCTTGTTAATAGATTATGATAAATTTACAATGGTGCTGCCCCATCTCTACTTCTTAATTAGTAGTGAGCAAATCATTTATCTAAAATAAAATTGACACTCTTTTCGTAAGGTGGAGTAAGCACTCCCTTTTCAGTGACTATAGCACTAATCAAATCAGGAGGAGTTATATCAAAGGCCGGGTTAAATATTCGGACACCGATTGGTGCAATCCTCTTCGTTCCGACCTTTACTAGCTCATCTGCGGATCTATCTTCAATCACAATTCCTTGAAGAGTGCCTTCAAAATCAAATGTAGATATCGGTGCGGCTACATAAAAAGGAATGCCATGCAAATTGGCCATACTTGCTATCTGATATGTTCCGATCTTATTGAATACATGTCCAGTTCGTAAAATCCGGTCTGCACCTACAATCACACGCCCTATAATGCCCTTGGACATCATATATCCTACTGCAGTATCCGGGATTAGACTAACATCAATACCATCATGCTGAAGTTCAAATGCAGTTAATCTAGAACCCTGCATTACAGGGCGTGTTTCGGTTGCTATTACGCTTAACCGCTTGCCTTTTTGCGTTGCCGCTCGGATAACTCCCAGAGCTGTTCCATAGGTAGTCGTTGCTAGTGAACCCGCATTACAATGAGTCATTACTACGTCACCATCACTGAAAAGTTGTGCACCGTTCATGCCTATCTTTAAATTAATTTCCGCATCTTCCTTGGCTAGTGTCAAAGCTTCCTCTAAAAGTGCTTTCTTAATTTGGGCCATGCTCTTCTTGTGAATTGCCCTTTTTATTACTCGGGTTAGTGCCCAGGATAGATTCACTGCCGTTGGCCTTGTCGAGAATAAGACTGTAAACGCTTTATCAAGATCTGCTCGTAATTCATTAGGAGTTGTAGCTTTGCTTTTGAGACCAGCAAGTGCTAATCCTAGTGCAGCTGTTACACCAATCGCAGGAGCACCTCTTACTACCATCTCTTTTATTGCATCTGCTACTTCGTTGTAATTCCTGCATTGTACGTATGCAAGTCTGTTTGGTAATTTAGTTTGATCAATAAGGACCACAGAATCATCCTTCCAACTAACAGTAATCAAAGAATCGAAGCGATTATCATAATTATTATTATAATTCAATACAAATTAAAAATTGATTCAAGTGTATTAAAGTTAACTAAACTGAAAAGCTACCGCAAAATATTACTAAACAGGTGATATGTAATAATACAGAAAGTTTAATCATACGGTTATGAAAGCAAAAAGAAGACAGGTAGGACACTGCTGCTTAAGTGTTGGTCAATTTTATAGCAACTAAAGAGTGATTGAAATGATCATGATTTCTTGTCTAGTTGGCTTTTGTCCTCTAAAACTCTGGTGCAGTCCCAGTCATTCCATCTATATTTATCCTCCTCCAATAACTGCAAATCTAGTAGACCTGAATTTGGATTTGTCCAATAGTCCTCTGCCATCATAGACAGGTACTCCTAAGAATTGCTCAGGAGTCAAATGGCTATATTCTGGATGATCCGCAACTATTAATATCAAATCTGTACCCTTTAAGGACTCAGCCAGATCTGAAGTTAAAATTACATTTTCATAATATTTCAACTGTTCGTCACGTTTGACTAACGGATCATGAACCCGGATTTGCCTTGCTTTCAGCCTTTGAAATTCCTTAATAACTGCATAGGTAGGCGATAACCTTGTATCCGATACACCTCCCCTGAACGCTATACCTAGCAACGTAACGACGGATCCAGCCACATTCTTTGCCTTTCCACCTTTCCGATTTAACAATTGTGTAGCTTGCTGTACAACATAAACGGGCATAGAATCATTGATCGTTCTTGCCAGTTTGGTAATTCTACAATCAATTCCGACCTTATCTGCAGAATGAATTATAAACTGTGGATATACTGGAATGCATGCTCCCCCAACCCCTATTCCTGGTTTATGAAGGTGACAAAATGGTTGAGAATTAGCAGCTTCGCGTGCTTCCCAAAAATCTACACCGATTTTTTCGCAGTACTTGGCTAGTTCATTGGCAAGGGCAATATTTGCGTCCCGATACACTCCTTCTAGAAGTTTTTCAGTCTCTGCTGCTTTTATGCTGCTCATGGATATAGTACCTTTTCTACAAATCAAAGAGTATATCTCAGAAGCAATTTGTAGACTCTTGGAGCCAACACCTGATATTATAGCAGGATATCTATTTTCAATATCTTCTATGGCTCGTCCTTCGTAAATTCTCTCAGGATTATAAATCATATAAAAATCTGATTCAACTCGAAGGTTTTCCTCGGACTCTTTTTCAATAATTGGCAAAACAATATCTTCCGTTGTGCCTGGCGGGACACTCGCATTAAGAGATACTACGTCTCCTTTCTTGATTCCTCTACCGATGGCAGATGCAACATCTTTGACCGCAGCCAGGTCGGCGGATCGATTTGATGCCAATACTGGAACACAAATCATCTTAAAAAAGGAATCATATGAAGCTGCCACTGGATCTTTATACACATCAAAGCGTTTTTCATCAAGCCCTTTAGAAAAGGCGTTATCTACTCCTGGCTCAGGAACATGGGTTTTACCTATGATTGCATTTTGAATGACACTTGGAGATTTATCAACTCCTATCACATGAGCACCAGCACGAAGCCATGCTGAGGCCATAGGCGCACCTACGTGTCCCAGACCAAATATTGCGATTTTAAATTGGCCTGATTTTATTCTCTTTGTAAGATTTGAAACGGGGATAACTCCACTATTAGACGACCAAATATTGGATAAGTCTGTCTTTGCAAGCTTTTTGTTGGTCATGTATTCTTATTAACGATTCCTTCGTATCAACGTTATCAATGTTATCATATATTTTCCGAGATAGATTTAGACATTTTTATTCTGTATGTTCTAATCCTGACGCACAATAGTAATTAACGTACAGTCAACTTGTCCGGGCTTCGAGTATATAATAAAATTTAGATATATGATTGTGACATATGATATTGATAAACGATATTGATAAACGATATTGATAAACGATATTGATAACAAATACTCTACACCTGCCAAAGATTTGTATATTGCTACTGACATTGTTAAGAATCTCACCTTAAACAATAAGGCATATCAAAATTTTTAATGTTTTGTACACACATTCGGTATCAACCAAATAAAATTATTTACTATAATATTCTTTTGTGCTGCTTTTATTCATAGAAGGTATGTACATACAGTGATTATGCAAAATAGGAGTAAGGAAGAAATAATATCGTTAATTCTCGAAGCAGCTAAGTCAGGAGCAACGAGAACTGAAATCATGTATAAAGCATTTTTGACTCATAATCAGTTAGATGAGTATCTCGATTTTCTATTACAAAATCAGATACTTGAACACCATAAAGGAGAGCGAATATATAAGACAACGAACGAAGGATTAGTTTTCTTGAAGAGTATTGAAGATTATTGCAGTAATCCGAACCTTAGTTCAGTTTCTTCGTCCCAATTCAAAAAGATCTTAATAGTTGGACTAGGTCAACTAGGACTACCAGTAGCAAAATATGTAAAGGAAAGAGGATTCGATGCTTATGGATATGATATAAGTCCAAAAGCAATGGATCGTGCAGAAAAAACAGCAGCAATAAAGAAAGCTACTGATTTTGGTGAATTTGATGTATATATTTTGTGTGTATCAACTCATAAACCTGAAGATATGTTCTCACCTCAAATAGATGGTTTATTTTCTATAGTAGAGAGAATTTCAAAGGAAGCAAAGAATGGGGCACTTATTTCAATAGAAAGTACGATTCCAAAGGGTACATCAAAGAAAGTATTTGAAATGCTCAATCACAGATTACATGTAGCTCATGCTCCACATAGATGGTATGCTTTAGAAGAAAAGGAACACGGTGTAAACCAGTTACGTGTTGTAGGTGGAGTTTGTAATTGTTGTCTTAAAGTAGCATTGCAGTTCTATGATGGCAGTAGTACTAATAATGGAATCTTATCTGATCATTCTACTTCTGCTAGTACTATTATTGATGATAATAATAGTGATAGTAATAGTAATAATAGTTCTGTAACGCATCATATAACTAGTACTGGCGATACTATCGATATCTCTTTTCCTACCCCTACTTCTACTTCTACTTCTACTTCTACCACTATCTCTCTAGGAATCCCTATGCATCCAGTTTCAGAAGTAGAAGTTGCTGAAATTACAAAAATCGTCGAAAATGCAGATAGATATCTTCAAATATCATTTGCTGAAGATCTTTATCTTTACTGCCAAGCAAACAACATAAACTTTGGAGAACTGCGTGAAGCACTCAATACCAAATGGAATGTAAACATACT
>DATDLD010000032.1:0-6996 GCA_036519475.1 Candidatus Nitrosopolaris sp.
TCCTCAAGATGTTAATTCTATTACTGCTCATGGAATGGTTATACTTGATACATTGTTTCTGCACGGTCACACTATGCCCTCCTTGGCACACTCAGCTATAAAACGAATTGTAATGGGCCATATTCATCCAGTCTTCTTTAAACCTGGAAGTGTTATTAACGGACAAAGAGTTTGGCTATACCTTAAAGTCAAAAAAGAAGTCGTGTTTCCAAGTAGCCAAGGCATGTTGGAAATAATAGTTGTTCCATCTTTTAATAGATACCTTTACACCACTAGATTAGAGCGAGGAAATAGAAAAACCATATCACCGATAATAAAAAGAATAGTGGAAAATAGGGAAATTGAAAATGGTATGATTGTTACTCTAGATGGCTCAATAGTAGGAGGAATGGAGAGCCTAACTAACATTATTTGAATTCTTGCAGCTGAAATAAAAGCAATCACAACAACATAATGATGAGCTCAAATGTGTTCGATCAACAAGAAGTAGAACCTGTGCATGGAAGAGTCAGAGGTATTAAGTTGGCTATGAATAATAGCCTGTGGTTCGTGGATCAAAAGTCAGAATTTAATTTCAAAGGATCGTACGTTGAAGTATCTTCCAGCCGGGGAAAAGGAGATAAGATCATTATCCGTAAATTATGACAGGACCAATCTTATAGATTTTGGTAGTCCCGTAGAAAATTCAGAGTTGGATTATTAGTTCGTAGCCATTCTAATGTCTTGATAAATGAACTAGCGGATTCAAGGGTTGTTAATACAGGAATCCCCATCTCTACTGCCTTTCTTCTTATTTGATATTCATCATACAACATTCCTACATATTTTTCTATTGTAGCAGTAGAAGGAATGTTAAATATGAAATCAATTTTGTGCTCATATAACAGCTTCGAAATGTTTGGTTTGCGGTCCGGTTCACTGATTTTATATACCTGCTGAACAGCTTTGAAATTGTTATTAGCCAAAAATTCTGCTGTATGTTCTGTTGCCATTATACTATAACCCATCTGAGCGATTTGAGAAATTAACGGCAGAAGTTTTTTCTTATTTTTCTGACCTCCTATAGTTATCAGAGCTGATCCGCTTAATGGAAGCGAATAACCCGCTGCCATATAGGCTTTCGATAAGGCATCGTAGAAGCTTTCTCCAAAACACGCGACTTCACCTGTAGATTGCATCTCTACACCAAGAACTATATCTGCGCCTTCCAGCTGCATGAACGAAAACTGTGGAACTTTGATTCCAAATCCTGACGTCTTTAAGCATATGTCAGTAGCAACTACGGGGAGTTGATGGCCTGTCATGGCTCTGGCAGCAAGTTTGATCAAATTTATCCCTACAAACTTAGAAACGAATGGCATAGAGCGCGATGCCCTTACATTCGCTTCTATCACGAATACTTCCTCTTCTTTAAGAAGATATTGTATATTGTAAGGACCAACGATATTAAGCGCTTTACCGATTCTAATTGTATACTCAATAATTGTTTCAATAGTTTTTCTGTCCAGTCTCCAAGGAGGGATGCACATTATTGCATCACCGGAATGTATTCCTGCATTATCAACATGCTCAATGATTGAACCGAGCACTACATTGTCTCCGTCAGATACTGCGTCGACTTCAACCTCAAAAGCATCCTGTAAAAATTTGCTGATTACAATTGGATAATCAGGACTAATATTTGTTGCCTCTCTTAAGAACTGCTCTAATTGTTGTTCAGCCCAAACCACTTTCATAGCAGCCCCGCTGAGAATATAGGATGGTCTTACTAGGATAGGATATCCTGCAGCTTCTGCAAAAGCTTTGGCCTCTTTTATGTCTGTAAATTTCTTCCATTCAGGTTGTTTTATATTTAATGAATCCAACAATTTTCCAAACTTCGATCGATCTTCTGCATTGTCTACGTTATCGCTAGAAGTACCTATTATCTTTACCCCGTGCTTGGCAAGGTGTGGCGTCAAATTATTTGCAGTCTGTCCACCTACGCAAGTAATTATGCCACAGGGATTCTCTTTTTCATAAATGTCCATGACCCGTTCAAGGGTCAACTCCTCGAAATACAATCTATCGCATATATCATAATCAGTAGAGACTGTTTCAGGATTGCAGTTAATTATCGCTACTTCTTTAATTCCATTCTCTTTCAAACCTCCTACCATGTTCACTGTTCCCCAATCAAATTCCACGCTGCTTCCAATTCTGTATGGGCCTGCACCAAGTACTATTGTTCTAGACTCTTTGTTTGCAGGATCGACAACAACATCATCAGTTTCACCGCCATATGTGAGATACAAATAATTAGTCTTTGCAGGCCATTCCGCAGACAGGGTATCAATTTGCTTTATTACAGGCTTGATTCCAAACTTCTGCCTTAATGACCTTATTTTGAATTCGTCTATATTCATACATCTTCCGATTTGCTTATCAGAAAAACCTATCTTCTTTGCTTGTCTAATAAGCCCCTCATCAAAATTGGATTTACGCAAGTTGTCCTCCATCATGAGAATGTTATTAATTCTCATCAAGAACCATGGATCGATCGCTGATAACTCACTAATCCTATCAATAGTCATTCCTCTTCGACTTGCTTCGACAATGCTAAATATTATTTCGTCATTTGGATAAAGCAACTCTTGCTCAATGCTTTCCGTATTTTTTTCTACTAGATCAGCTGCGGTGGTGGATTGAGTTGGATTGTCATTTATGCTAAGTGTTTTAGCAATATTATTGTGGCGACCAGCCCCACTATCGTACCAGATTCGCTCGTCGTTTGCTACTAGCCCATCTTTTCCATTATCAGACATTCTAATTGCTTTCTGGAATGTTTCTTCAAAATTTCTTCCGATTGCCATTACCTCGCCGACGGATTTCATTGTGCTGCCTAACTTTCGTTTTACAAGTTCGAATTTTCTAAAGTCCCACCTGGGCATTTTTATTACAACGTAGTCAAGTGAAGGCTCAAAGCATGCAGTAGTTGCCTTAGTAATTCTATTAATTAACTCAGGTAGAGAGTATCCTAGTCCTAACTTTGCAGCCATATACGCAAGCGGATAGCCTGTTGCCTTACTTGCAAGCGCAGAGGATCTAGATAGCCGGGCATTGATCTCTATAGCACAGAATTTATCCGACTCGACATCGAGGCCAAATTGAATATTACATTCTCCAATAACACCACAGTAAGCGGTAGCGCGTTGTGCAGCAGAGCGTAACATATGATACTCAAAATTGTTTAGGGTTTGAGACGGAGCGACAACAATATTATCTCCAGTATGCACGCGCATCGCAAGCATATTCTCCATATTGCAGATGATAACGCTGTTGCCTTTGCTATCGCGCATAACTTCGTATTCAATCTGTTTCCAATGGCCTACATACTTTTCTATGAGTACTTGTTTCACCATGCTGCTCGAAAGTCCGCGCTGAACAATCTCCTGCAATTCATACTCGTTGAAGGCAACACCGCCACCTCGTCCTCCTAAGGTATATGCTACTCGAATAATTACAGGGTAACCTATATCATCAGCCACTTTTGAGGCTCCTTCAAGCGAATATGCAGGAGCGCTCTGCAAAACGGGTACATTGCTTGCCAGCATCGCATCTTTAAAAAGCTGTCTGTCTTCTGTAACCTCTATACCTTTTACCTGTGTTCCCAGAACCGTTATTCCATATTTTTTTAAGATTTGTTGCTTATGCAAAGCCACACCGCAATTGAGTGCAGTTTGTCCACCAAATGCTAGCATAATGCAATCAGGTCTTTCAGTTTCAATGACTTTCTCGACGTACTGACTGTTAATAGGCAGCAGATATACACGGTCTGCAAACCTAGTATCTGTCTGAATAGTAGCTATATTTGGATTTATCAGGACACTCTTGATCCCATCTTCCTTTAAGGCCTTAAGGCATTGTGAACCGGAGTAGTCAAATTAGCGGCCAGGATGTTTGTCCTAACTCTCGCCTGCTTCTCCGATTTTGATTGCCCCACTGCCTAGAACAAGGACCGTTCTTATCGTCTCATTTTTTGGCAATTTTCCTCCTCTTTATTTTTCTGTGAATAGCTGTTTTCTTCTTTTTGGTCCTTAAGATATTTTGCGAGGATGCATCAGTATAAGGCCTATAGAGAGTAACAGAGTTCGAAGAAGCTGAAGAGGACAAACTTGTTAATGATCGTGTTGATGCAGACTCTCTTGGTATTTCTTTTTTTGACTGCGTAAACTGATCGATAACATTTCTAAATCTATCAAAAACAAACAGACAATCATAGGGTCCCGGTGATGCTTCTGGATGAAATTGTACTCCTAATATTGGTTTAGACTTATGCTCAATTCCTTCTATAGTCCCGTCATCCGCATTTACAAACCATACCCCAAAACCGGTTTTACTAAGGCTCGTTGGATCAATGCCATAGCCGTGATTCTGGCTTGTAACATAGGTTTGATTACTTCGTATATCTGTACATGGTTTGTTCTGTCCCCTGTGGCCAAATTTTAACTTGTACGTATCAGCTCCACCAGCAAGGGCAAGTATTTGATTTCCAAGGCAAATTCCAAGCGTAGGGATTGATGATTTGATTAGGCTTGCTGCCGTTTCAATCGTACTCTTGCATAACTTGGGATCTCCCGGTCCATTACTAATAACAACGCCTTTCGGTTCGTAAGAGATTATTTTTTCATACGACGAATTCCAAGGAAGAGAAATAACGTTGTAGCCATTCTTAAGAATGTTACGTATGATGCTGTATTTTGTCCCCGTATCTAGTAAAACGATAAGATGACGACTGTTCTTGTTGCTTCCGTACTCATGTGGTTCAGTCACAGAGACTTCCGGAAGAAAGTTTTGAGTACCATATCGATTATTTTTAATCAGGTCTGAAAGTACTGGATCAAAGGAATAAGAAGAGGAAAGAGATGGATAACCGTTGGGCTCTATTTGGGAGTCGGAGACCACCAATGCACACGTCATAACTCCATGTACCCGAAGCTTCTTGGTGAGTTCCCTCGTGTCTATTCCATATATTCCGGGGGTTTTTTCTTTATATAACCATTGATCTAGCGTCATTGCGCAATTCCAGTGACTAGCCACATCTGATAAGTCATGAACTACTAAACCTTTGATCTGAACCTTGTCCGATTCAAAGTATTTTGCAAATCCAAATTCATCTTCGATTTTTCTACTCGGCACACCATAGTTTCCAATTAGTGGATATGTTAAACATAATATCTGGCCTTTATATGATGGGTCTGTTAGCGTTTCGGTGTATCCTACCATACCTGTGTTAAAAACGAGTTCCCCTGAAACAGTACTCGGGTATCCAAACCCAATGCCAACAAAAACGCTTCCGTCTTCTAACATTATTTTTGCTCTATATCCAGAATATGTCCGCTGAAGTGTTGGAATTTTCGACCCTTAACGACTTTTCAAGAAAGCAAATTTAAGTTTTGCTCTACAGTTTTGTGATGACTATACCAAACTCTGATAAGAAGTACTGAACTGAACTAATAATAAACTATGATGCTAATATCGAAGTTCGTATTTGCTCTTTTTAGAGAGGGGCAAACCAAGATTTTGAAACTATCAACGGATCAGGACTGCCCGGTAGCCCATCTATTTGTGTTAGTTTTTGAGCACACTATTTGTGAGTATAATCGGAACAGCCACTCACAAGAATACTCAGGATCACATAATTCGTTTCAGCCATCACCAAGACGACTATCATTACAGCAATTTTTTCCTGACTACCCGCTTCCTGTTACGTCTATCACAACTGAGCTGGTATTGGGCAGCCCTATTTGGGATTTCATAGGATTCATTAGATACACCTTCTTGGTTGTAGTGCTTGGAGGATTGTTGCTATTCTTAATGTTGCTGTCGTCATTAATCTTCTTAGAATGATCATCCGAAATACGCTGAGTAAAGTCTGCGTAGTACATACACAAATAACCAGGTTTAGAAAAATCCTTGACAAGGTGAAGACTAAGAGGCTGCAACTTTGATGCATTAGTGATAACAATATTTAACTGAGATATAGAATTTATATTACAGGGAAGCCTTGCGGTTATATGCGCGTTCGTTTTCTTATATAATGGTAAGTCATAGAGATGTATGAAATCATTTTGCATAATTTCCTCATGTGACAACAGAATGGTGGCCGAATCTGCTAATATGCTATTATTATTATTCAAGCTAGCTGATTTCATGCCTGTACTATTTCTAATTTGGTCAATGGCTGATGCCATCAGGGTTTTAGGAGAAACAAAAGAGTTCACCATGGATTCGGCTTCTTGGCTAGTAATTTTTCCCATATTCATATCAGAATTATTTTTGACCGCAAGCTCCTTTGCTAGCGCATTATGTTTATTCATCCCTACACTAGTGTTACTTCCGCTAAAAAATAGAAATAGAAGTAAGAATATTAGTTGGACAACCAAAATACTCAAAGTGAGCAAAAACCTGCTCCCTAAGGGTTCTCCCATAATCTAATATGATCTTTTGATATACTAAAGAGGATTTGTCATTTTTTCTTGATAATTTTCTTTTGTTTACTTGGTTCATTGATTAAAATATCTAGTTAGTGGGTCCTGGTTTTACTAAGACCATCATTCTATTTCTTCCAAGTTTTTTTATACACTTTTTATCTTATTAGGATGCTATCAAGATCTATACTCGAGGCGGGCCCGTCGGGATTCGAACCCGAGACAGCCGGATTTCTTCCGTTAGATAAAAGTCCGGTACTCTACCTGGCTGAGCTACGGGCCCATGCTACATTACGCTCATCTCTGGTACAATTTAATGTTATAGATGTGGCTACTAAAGATATTTTGCTGTCTAATGAATGTGCATTTCTCAAAGATGATAATTAACCATTGAATCTTATTTAGGATTATTGAATCTATTTGCTCACCTGAATACAGCATTATTCAATAAGTAAAAAATAACCAAAACAAAACATTTTAATTAGTTTTATCAAAAATTTGATTGTTGCGCCCGGGTAGTATAGAG
>DATDLD010000033.1:0-8488 GCA_036519475.1 Candidatus Nitrosopolaris sp.
TTGCCAAATACATTATATACTATTATCAGAAATCGACATCATATCTTTGTAACTACCCCGTTCTAGATGGTATTTGTCTCGATGACAATTGAGCTACGTTGGTTCATGAGTATCGAGACAGGATTTACATAAGGAAGGACATTCTCCTGAAACTCTACGAATATGGAGAACTAAATCAAAGCAAACTCATGAGCTATTGTGGATTAAACAATGTGAAGCATAAAGATCTTCTTGATGACATGGTCAAAAAGGAGATGATAAACCGAACGGAAGAACCCTGGGGGAATAAAACAATAATGAAATACAAGGTTTCAGAGAAGGGAAGGGAGATTCTCAGGGAAATTCTAGAACCATACGAAGAGTTGTTTCCAAGGAGTGAGACAGATAAATCACCTTGACAGTAACAATGGTGATAATGATTATGACATCAGGTAACAAAGTTACTACATTTCTTATAATGCGGTGGAGGACAATCAGTTTATGAAAGATGCAAACAAGGGAGACAATGACAACAATTCCAGAGAGAATCTTTTTAAAATAATGGATGGAATTATCGCCCAGCTAAACAAAACCAAGAAGCTGTTTATCATAATGATCCTTACTATTATGATCATTCCACCCATCGCTTTTTCCCTTACCTTTGCATTATTTGGACCACCATTTCCATTTGATAGTGCTAGAGGGCCGCATGACAGGTCTGGTCCCGCGTTCGGTCCTCACTTTGGCATACCACGATTTGTTCCATTTCTGATCTCTATTGTATGGTTAGGAATAGGAATAAGACAATGGGTCGTTCTTTCAAAATGGACCAAGAAGTATGAGCGCTATAAAGAATTACAGAAGAAGATTGATGAGAAGTTGGATTATGATGATAATGATGAAGAGAACGAGAGACGCCAATAAGCAGTAAACTAGAATTGCCAGGGCTATGATCGAGCTAAGCAAAGAAAACTTAAAATTCTTTGTTAGGTATAACACTCTCTTGATGAAAATTAGAGACTCGAATTTTAGAGAACACCACAGTAAAGGGAAACAATAACCAACTATATTCTTTGCGACTCTTGTTATTATTGCTGTCGCAGTGTCAGTAAGCACTGTAATAGCTGCTGTCTTCAATCATCAAATTCCATCAGTAGCGTTCGCGCAGACGCAGCAACCAAGTATGATGATGACAGGCTCATCTTCTGCAAATGCAACTGCTACCCCCACGTTAGGTACTCCAGTTATAGAGGAGAAAGGGATGGTAACAGGACAACGAGTTCTGGAGGTTTCACCATGGCCAAAGACGGAAGCATCGTTTATAGCAAATGATACACTGAGAGGAAATATTGCTGCCTCGAAACGGGTACATATACATCAGTAATGCGAGCTGATGGTTCTTTGTATGGGCAAGGTCAAGGAATAACCACTACGAAAGATGGGGATGTGGCAACATGGACAGGCCAAGGAATAGGACACTTTACGCAAGATGGTAAATTAAGGTTCCATGGATCTTTGTTTTATAGTACTCCTTCCACTGGCAAACTAGCGTTTCTGAATAACATGGTTGGTGTATTCAGTTATGAAGTAGATGCTACAGGAAAGACCACAGGAAAAGTTTGGGAATGGAAATAGTAACATAATATTCAACGCCCTGGGCAGATAAGGTAAATTACCAAGCAAGTTATCAACAGGATGAAATGATGCACAAAAAGGAATGAATGGTACTTTATGCTAAAATTTGTGTGCATTAAAAAACAATTGATATTGTAATGAATTCAAACAATCACATAAGAATCAAATTGTAGATGAAACTAGTAGAGGGTATGGTCTTCTGTATCGATAGGTGTTGATTCTACATTATTTCTTCTCGTTTCATGGGGGTCAGTTCAAATGAACTGATCAGTTTCAGCACTGTTGGAAGAAATGCATCGTATTTTACGGCCTCTGTACTGAACACAATATAGTAAACCTTGTTGTCGAATATCGTTCCCAGTTGTGTTGTTTTTGAATCGAAGCCGTTGTTCAAATGTTTGAATACAATTGCGTATGCTGGTCTACCTGCAAGGTTTGTTTGTGCTGTTGCAGAGATCAGTTTGAAATCTTGATCGGGCCGCCAGGAATTAATCGCATGGCGTGCTAATAGATCTATGCTTTTAGTTTTGCGATCGAGATCCCATGTACCTACGTATAAATAGGCTACAGCGTTTGGATCTGCGGCAATTGGAGGATATAAGTAAACTATAGCGATTACCGTATCCTTCTCCGTGCTCACTCCCTCTTCAAAGCTCCAATCGGGTGGATATTGTATCTTTATTCCATAAGTGGAATTCTCATAGGTCAAAAAACTATCCTTTGTCATAACAGATATACTTATAAAATCAGTCAAACTCTCTTTTTAGAGTTTTCAATCTTTAAAGCATTATCCGAGTTAGCTTAATTGAAGATTGCACTCCTTATCCTTTGCACATTAGCCAAGCCAGACGATAATGTCTGTTGGGGGTCGAAGCATACTACACTTTTCTGCAGGTTTTGTTTATCAAATTCAGGAATTTATCTACCGTTTGTATATTAAAATGCAAGCCTTCTGCTTGTCATTCATCAGTTTTAGTGCTTCTGACCTCATGATAGCGGTTTCTGGCGTGCGTGAACACGAAAATGCCGTAATAGATAATATTTTTCAACCGGAGATGTTTATGTTGTGATAGGATATTATAACATGTTGAATTCAAAACCTACCGCGACGAAATCGTCATCACCAACGTCTTCACAGCCATCCCTATCATCACCACCAATAATTCCAGCAATTTCCTTACTAAAATTTCCATTTAAACTTACAAAGGATCAGATGGAGGCTGTCGATTCATGGACAACAAATGGCTTTAGAGGTTCGATTATATACAGTACTGGCACTGGCAAAACAGAAATAGCATTTGAATGTGCAAAAAGAGCATGTGAAGCAATAGTACATAACGAAGGCAAGAATCCCGCTGATAATAACAATAAATCATTCAATATCCTCTTTCTCGTACCACGAATCGTCCTAGTACAGCAGAATATCAACAGACTAATTAGATATGGTATTCCTGAAGAGAGAATAGGAGCATACTTCGGAGAGCGCAAAGAAGTGGGTGAGATAACAATAAGCACATACCAGAGCTCAATTAACAATTTTGATCTTATTAATAGCTCGAACATGATCATATTTGATGAAGTACACCTGGTAAGTGACACGGCTACAACTTTGAGAAAGGTGTTTGATCTGGTAACTGCAGCAGATCCTGAAAAACCATTATTAGGCCTAACTGCAACAATAGATGAACAAGATCCCAGATACAACACAGTTCTGTCATTGCTGCCACCAGTCAGAAGGTATATGATAAAAGATGCTGTGAAAGACAAGAGATTAGCAAGGCCTGTTGTTATTCCAATAAAAGTTGATCTAACTTATAATGAACAAAAAATCTATGACGAATGCTCTACTAAAATCAGAAATATCTCTGGTTATCTTCATACCTCGGATCCTAAATCAATGACCTCTCTATTAAGAAGAGGAGGACGCACAGCCGGACTAGCAAGAGCATGGTTTGCAAACGTTAAGGAGAGAAAGAATGTGATTAATTGTGCTAAAAATAAATTATCAGCAGCAGTAGATATTATAGCGACAAAACATCATTCTGAAAGGATTATGGTGTTTAGTGAAACCATAGAATCCATTCAGAAACTAAAGGAGCTGTTACAAAATAAAGGAATAAAATCTATGATAATTGATAGCAAACTGAAATCGAAAGAGAGGCAAAAAATATTATCAGAGTGGGGAAAAGAATTCTTTCCACTGCTTTCAGTACATACGTTAGAAATAGGCTATGATGTACCTGAAGTTAGAGTGGCAATAATACTAGCAACAACATCTAATATGAACCAAATAGTCCAAAGAATAGGAAGAACAATAAGAAAGACTGAAGGAAAAGATACTGCGTTGATATACACGATGTATCTATCATATACTCATGATACGAGCACTCTGAGGATGGTAAGACAAGCGACAGATGTAGATATTGGAAAACACGAAAATAAGGACAAGAAAGATATGAGAGCATCAAGTGTAACTTGTGATAACGCTAACCTAGATAGATACGTCATTTAATCCTATACCCTAAAAAACGGATTTTTATTGATCGGGTTTTTTGATGGACATTGCATATTGACACAGAACTCCCATTGACGTTTCGCCTGACCGACAAAGTCAGCCTTAACTATCGGCCATCGACATAGTGGACAGGTCTTGCTCGTAGTTCTTACTGATCCTTTTTGTGGTAGTGGAGCGGTTGCGTTACATGTACCAGAAGAATAATTAGAACATCCTACGAACCTCTTTTTTGTTACGCCTGATCTTTTGATTTTTAGGAATCCGTCACTACACATAGGACAATTCCCTAGTATCCTCTGTTGTTGATTATTCAGAGTAATTACTGCCTCAGTTATTTGACTGCCTATCTCACTCTCCTTTTCCTTGAAAGGGATTATCGCTTCTTTTATTTTATTTATAGCATGGTCTATTACAAACGAACTCTTCAAATTGCCTGACTCAATACCTTCTAATTGTTCTTCCATAGATCTAGTAAGATCTGTAGATATTATACTTGGCATGTATTTGCGCATTGATTGGATTATTACAAATCCAATCTCTGTAGCCTCGATTCCTCCTCTTCCATATTTTTCTCTTTCGTGGGTAGCAGTACTAATATAATTTCTCTTCAAGAGTGTGCTGATAACCTCAGACCTTGTGGCTTTAGTACCTATCATCTCTTTTTCCATTTCTTCCAGTAAGCTAGATTGATTGAATCTAGAAGGAGGTTGGGTAAACATCTCTTCCATTCTTACAACTACATTTTTCAGTATGTCACCGTCATGTAGCTCTGGTATTTCAGTTCCAATGCCTGATCTATTGATATATGGTTTGTAATAATACATCCATCCTTCATAGAGCATTTTCCTTCCATCAGCTTTGAAAACGTAGTCATCATTAACAAGAATTGTGACTGATGTATGTCCGCTTATTGAGGGATCTCCAAAAGTTGCCAAAAACCTTCTGATTATGAGATCGAATAATTTGAGTTCAACACCCTCCAGTTTACCTTTTGGCTCCTCCCCTGTTGGGTAGATCGCTGGATGCGCTGGATCAGTCTTGCTTCCTTCGTTCGGAGAAAGTTTCTCCTTTAATAACAGGCTCATAGTGAGGTTAGTATAGGTACCGCTACTTTCGCTACTTTCATTATCACCATCAACAGGAAACGCAATTTTTGAAAGGGCTGAAATAATTTTTTTATAGTTTATTGATTTAGGCAGCTTTTGGCTAGATGTCCTTGGATAAGAAATCAGTGCCTCAATGTATAATCTCTCTGCAATCGTTAGTGTGTAACTGGGAGAAAATTTGAATACTCTAAATGCTTCCTTCTGTAGATCACCTAAGTTAAAAGGAGTTGGAGCTTTGAGTGTGGCCTTTTGATGTTCAATTCCTCTAACCACACCATCTTCGTTTGCACAGGCACTAACTATTGAAGTGGCTTGAGATAGGGTGTTTATTTTTTGTTGATAGTAGTGTGCTTTAATTATATGTCCATTTTTTTCAAATTCTCCATATATAATCCAGTATGGTTCCGGGACATGTTTTCTGATCTCCATTTCTCTGTCCACTACAAAGGCAAGAGCCGGACCCTGAACCCTGCCTATGGACAGATTACAATATCTTTTACCGTCGTTACTAACCTTAAAGGATTGTGTGAGTGCTCTAGAGAGGTTAACTCCATAAATAAAATCGATCATATGGCGAGATCTCCCGGCTTCAGCTAATCCTTTGCTTGGCTTTAACAGATTATCAAATGAATTTCTTATTTCCTCATCTGTAAGAGTTGAAAATTTAGCTCTTAGTGAACTTTGATATTTGTTCTTACATGCATATTCGAGAATGTTATAGCCTATTACCTCGCCTTCCTGATCATAATCACAAGCATGAACAAACCTTGTAGCGTGTTGGGAAAGCAAGGATATCGTTCGTATGATCTGGACTGCTCTTGTGGCTGTCTTTTTACCTTTTCTATTTCTCTGCTCTAAAATTGGCATCCATTTAACATCAAATATAGGATACTTACTTCGGTTTCCGTTAACATCCGCTAATCCGTACAAGTGGCCGAGGGCAGAGCATACTACAAAGTGTTGATTATTCCGGGTTTTTACAGAAAATACTGGCGGCAGATCTCTTCGCCCTCCCATCGTCTCTGAAGAGGCTCCCAAAGCTAGTGCTATCCTTCGTGCAGCAGCAGGTTTTTCACAAACTACAATAGTATAGGATGATTCAGCAATCCTGCTTAATTTCAAATCTGTTATTTAATTCTACTATAACTAATATAATTAGTAGGGTTTTTTAGAGAGCTTTTTAGTGAAGCCCTAGACCCTGTGTACAACAAAATGCCTCCATATCATCCGAACTTTGGAAGAATTGCCATAACGCTTCCCATGCATCCGAAACATTTTTCAAACTTAACGATACTACCATATTTATCGTGTTAGAAGAAAATGATGACCCAAGTTCTATGGAAGATGTTCTTAGAGAATTAGATAAAGAGAAAATTGAGATTGTTATTTCTAAAGTTATCAGGAGGTTTAGCAAACCAGCAACTATAGTGCGCGGCCTACAGGATAGAAAGGATGTAGAATCAATTACTAGGGACTTAAAGATGAAGATAGGAACAGGGGGGACTTACAAGGACAAACAGATAATCTTGCAGGGCGACCATCGAGAATCAGTTAAGACTATACTTCTTGCAAAGGGGTTTGAGGAGAAATCAATTGAGGTGTTATAGGTTGAACATCCTATCTACAAACAGCTAGTGTTCAAAATATGGCACAAAATACTTTTGCTTGATATGATGAGCTAATGATACTAAGAGTAAATCCAGCAATAACTATTACAAATTCTCTATTCAGACCGTAATCACATTAAGGAGCTTTTTTAGCTTTTTGTCAGAGCATACTGAATTCATGGCATCAAGAGCGGGAGTTTACTACAAAGAATAGTAGTGGCGAGTTCATATCATCGTCAGTCATTTATGAATAAGATGGGAGAAGTAGGTAGTTGCTCTAAATACCCGACTCGCCCGACTTAGCAAGAACGATTTTATAGAAGCAGAGATAATGTAAGTGCACTTCAAAGTGAACGACATGATAGCTGGAGGAGTAAGGTGCTACTATGAGCTATACTATCAAAAACCGTTGGGGCTTTTACACTAAGGAGAATAGGAATGCCTAGTAAATCAGTGGCAAGCAACTTGGCAGTTGTGACACTACATGATGCTGCACCTTCTTTCTCAAATAGGATATTCGAATTCACAGATGCATTTGAGAATTTAGGAATAAATTTCAATCTTGCCGTTGTCCCATTCTTTCATCATGAGGAAGACCTTCCTAGATTCCCAGAATTCGTTGAAAAAGTCAAGTCATACAAACGAGGTGAAATAGTGTTACATGGCCTCTACCATGAAGACAGAAACGGTCAGATGGACGATTTTGATACGAAGCCGAAAGCAACTTCAGAAGAAGAAATAAGAGCCGCATTAGAAATATTTGAACAGGTAGGAATAAAGACCTCTGTATTTGTGCCACCACAATGGAAACTAAGCAGTGGTTCTATTGAGGTATTGACGAAGTTAGGATTTGGTTTAGCAGAAATGCAGGAAGAATTCTTCCTGCTTTCACAGAAGCCAATTAGGAAAATAAAAGTTCCAAAGGTGTTAAGTTGGGACTTGACGGGACATCCAGAACAGAACGTTGTAAGAATTGGCACAGAGGAAAGACGTTTCGAACTATTAGACGATGTTCAAAAACGGAAGATGATCAGGATTGCTCCGCATCCGCGTGATCCGCACAAGGTATTTAAAGAACAAATAAATATGATACGTGAATTAAGAGATCAAGGCTATATAATTCCGCTATATCGGGATCTAGTGCAGAAATTGGAAGACGCTCCCTACACGATTATCTAATAGTCAATGGTAATAGGTCCAGTGCTTGCTTCTATGAAAAAATAAACCAAAGGTGTTGCGTTGCTGTTCAATTGTAAGTTAACTGTCGCTTCATTATCAAATGCTCCTATGATGCAGATAATGTATGTTATGACGCCAAGTTGAATGCTAAAAGCTGATCAAACTGGCCTAATTCTCTATATTTTATAAGATGGGCATAGAGGTCGATCAATGTGTATCTTACAGCCATACGTGTGGAATTCTTAGTGTCTATCATATTCTCAATGTATTAACCATGTATAATTGTTATATACATAATTGCCAAAATAAAACCATAGACTATGTGTCCTCCAAGGCTCGCAATTACAGGAAGATGACCTAAAGGGTGATTCCATGGCGAAAGTCCAGTTATAGGTTTGTGTATAGGTACAAGAGTGAGCATCCATAATACAAAACCATAAGATATCCCTAGCAAATATACAGGGACA
>DATDLD010000034.1:0-4760 GCA_036519475.1 Candidatus Nitrosopolaris sp.
TGCAGATCTTTTTGGCTGTTCTTAATATAGGGATCTTAGTTCTGATTCTATATTTAGTCACAAGAATACTTAGGCCCATATCTGTTCTTACGCAAGCCACAAGGGAAATAAAAAAGGGAAATTTAAGCTACCACGTTGAGCATAAGAGTGATGATGAACTAGGAGAACTCACCGACTCATTCAACTCGATGATTAATTCAATTAGAGCCTATATCGAAGAACAGAAGCGCTTAAGTGACGAGCTTAAAACGGCAAATCAAGAAATACAGCAAAGAGAACGCATGAAAGATGAATTTATCAACGTAGCGGCTCATGAGATGCGAACTCCTGTGCAACCTATTTTAGGTCTATCCGAGCTCCTAAAATCTAAAAGACGTGGAAATAAGGTAGCCGTGACCGATAGGGAAGAAGATGAACTTCTAGATATGATTATTAGCAATGCAAAAAGACTTTTGCTGCTTGAAGAAAATATTCTGGATGTTTCGAGACTAGAAAACAAATTACTAAAATTAAATAAAGAGGAATGCGATTTGGTCAAAATAATCTCGATTGCCATACAAGATGCTGAGAATCAAATCGACAAAAACATGGTAGAATTGGGATATAAACCAACTGAGCTCAACACTCTATTAGTATATGCCGATAGATCAAAGCTGACCCAGGTTGTTTCCAATTTACTTAACAATGCAATTAAGGTTACTAAAGCCGGTAGCATTAAGATATACTTAGAAAAGGATGACAATCAGGCCATTGTTAGCGTAAAAGATACGGGGCAGGGAATTGATCCAACTGTAGAAGCAAAATTATTTTTGAAGTTTGTCACAAGTTCCTCGTCTGGAACCGGGCTGGGCTTGTTTATTTCAAAAAACATAGTAGAAGCCCACGGAGGCAAGATCTGGGCCTTCAATAATACTAGTGGTAAAGGAGCCACCTTTGCTTTTGCCTTGCCATTATTAGAAAGTAGGCATGGCACACAATGTTGAAGGAAATCTACAAGAGCATGGCATTGGGACGGCTCTATCCATGAATCCTCCAGCAATGACTGAATAAAATCAAGCCAGCAGCATGGGTCGCATTGCGTGAGAATATAATATATTTACAATCGGCACCGCATTCAAGACAACCCAGAGATAACGTTCCAACAGTAGGACTTGTCTTGATTATGCTTTCTGTGAATCTATTAACAGAGATTTGGTACTTTTGGATTAGGTATTACATTCTAGTAGATTATCACATTTCGTTGGGGGTGAATTTGATTTTTCAGATTGATCGCATTTAGAAATTTCTAGTTTCTCCTAGTACGAATCAACAACAGAATAATATCTTTAAGGTTTCCTGGTGTAGAGCTCGTCGGGATACGACTGAATATTCAGTCGGAACCTAGTATTTAACACAAATGCATAACGGGTTCATCGGGATTCGAACCCTGCATGTATTAGGGTTCTACTACTTGGTATTTAGCTTTTCATTTTTGCTTCAATCAATGCGTAAAATCCCAAAAAGATAAACAATTCGGATCCCTTTTCTGCTCTGTGTTCTAACTATCTCAAATTTTGATTGAAAACCTTATCTGGTACGGGCACCCTATTATCTATGTAAATGTCGATCGCAGAGCAATCTGTGTATACTCCAAAACCAAAGAAGCTGAAATGTGAGATATGTGGGAAGATTTTCGAAACCTGGTATATGCTAAGCTATCACAAGTCCGTGGAACATAGTCAAGATAAAAGACCACCGATTGGCGTCTCCTAAAAGATGGTAATACTTTTCTGATTGTTAGTCTTGTATTTCCCTGGAATTGTAGTGATATAGCTTATTATCATTAACTTCACGACAATTCTTCTTTCTTTGTATGAACAAATTTGATTGCATCTGTAATGACAATTTCATCGGTAAGAAGGTCGATCAATGCATAAATAATTAGATTAGCATGAATTAAAATAGAACTCGGGAGCCAATAATGATAATTACGACTCAAGCTCTGAAAAAGGCAATCCTTGCTGCATTGGCTGACGAGGATATGACAAAGATATTGAATGCAGTTATGGTCATTTCAAAATCAGTCAATTCAATCATGAGAGAACAGAATATCCCTTACACTACGGCATATAGGAAGACAAAGTGGCTTCTAAAGCAAGGACTACTTGTAGTAGATAGAATTGAAATTACGCCAGATGGAAAGAAATCGAGTTTGGTTCACGCTACTCTTCAGTCAATAGCTGTCAAGTACGAACAAGATGGTATGATTATCGTTGAAGCTGAAGAAAATCTTAATGCACTAAAAAAAGTAATGAAAAAATTCCTTTCAATGGAATAAAAGCAAAAAATGAAATCTTATTTTTGAGTATCAGTATCGGCAGGCGTATCGACAAGATTTTTGATAGCTCTTTCGGAATAATAAAATCGAATCCATATAATAAAGGTCAGAAAAATTGTTGCACCAACATGTATTTGTGATCCTAACCATTCAGGTATGGATAAAAATGCAGCAATCTCTTTAATCTCAAATATCTCTCCTAGAACATACAGTCCTATGAATAATGAAATTTGAAACTGGAAAGCCCTGATACTCTTGGATTTAATTGATAAGAGCACAAAGAAAGCCAAAGATACCAAAAAAAGAATTGATGTGATTATAGACATAGAGGGAATGAATTCTGGATTTAAATCGAGATTCAAATTAGATACTAGCCTCTTCCTCTTTTCCCCTCATCTTTTTTAATGAAAAGTAATAGATAATTGCAAATATTGTTAAAGCCACAGCAGATACTGGTTCGAGAATTCCTTTTGAAAGTATCTTCAGATTTAGCATTCCGGCGATATGATAGATGAATTGGATTAACATAAAACTAGCAAATAACATCATTAGTTTTACAAGAATATTACCTTCAATCTTTTTACTTCTTGACTTCAAGATAAAGTAAATTGGGATTGTAAAACCTGCAAAATAAAAAATCGCATCGACTAAGTGATATTCAATTTGTATCAATTTAACTAGATTACCATTTCCCTCTCCATTGAGATTCTTTAACGTATGCAACATAGACATTAGAACTTAAATATAGATCTACGAAATCCACATCTGAACTTCAGAGCTGGATTTCAAACTTAAGCTTCGTCTTTTCGTTTATATCAAAAACAAAAGGAACACACAATACCGAAAATGAATAACCAAAAAAATAAGTCAGAACAAAAACGGCTGATAGCAACGACTCTTATGGTCGCACTATCAGTAACAGCTGTAATAAGTGGAATCAGCGGCCAAAGTCTACAAAAGACGTTCGCAGAAAATACGACGACATTAAAAATGGTCAATCCAAACCAATCGACAAACAAGGAATTCTGGATAAATACAGTACACCTTGATGGAAACACAAACTTGAATCCTGGAGTAAAATGTGATACATGTCCTCAAAACACTCCTCTACATCCAGCTGAGCAGCCTCCTGCAAATTCAACAATTCCTGTTGGTGGAGGTTTCAGAATAACGGAACCAAATAAAGTTGGAGCTTGGGACTTTAGATCGTTCACATTCTCGCCAGACCAAATAGTTGTCAACCAAGGTGACAAGGTCACTATGCACTTCATTGGAGTACAAGGAGCACACCATGTCGTTACTGTTCAAGGAGTAGATACCTTTGAACTGATGAGAGGACAAATACATACTGTCTCATTTGTGGCGAACAATCCGGGAACCATAACATACATTTGCCACGTACATTTGCCTAACATGGTAGGCCAGATATTGGTCTTACCAAAAGCTGCATAGCGAAGATAGGAAGTAATGTTCAATGGCAGTCTCCACTTCCACTCTTTTTTTTGAGTTTGATTTTTACTTGAATATGGCAAACTTATCTTCATCAATAATGCGAGCTCCAAATTTAATACTAATTATAGGTACAAAAATGAAAAAGTAATCTGGATAATCAATTATTTCAAAATAAAAATGATTACTAATAATCATACCGTTCATTTTGATAAGTCTTATTCAATACATTATCACAATAACAATGAAGATTCCAGTATGATAATGGAAAAATACTCCTGCTGGTCTGTTCTCTTTATTGATGGATTAGAAATAGAAGCAAAGATAATACATAAGGGGAGAGGTAAATTCAAAATCGTAGAAGACAACTATAAGTCAAAGTATGTTAATAAAATAGTGGATGCATCGAATGTAATTCGCTGCAAATTGAGACCCGACGATGCTCTCACCCATCACCCATCAACAAATTTTGCCATAATGTAGAATATAGCAATGAAAGGATAAATATTTTTAACCTCCGTCTGTTTACTAATTTTAGTATCCGTTTCAACTAGCGGGCTGGAAGAGTTCGACAACGTTGCCAGATGGATCCTCGACAACAAGGATCTGGGCTCCGCCTGGACCTCTGACGATATCGTTGCGAAAGCGCACCCCTTTTGCATCAAGACGGTCCACTTCTTCCTCGATATCGGCCACAATTAAGTGGATCCGGTTCCAACCGCCAGGCTCGGGTTTTCTACCGTCTGGCATGGGCCGTCCGGCCGAGCTGGACGGACCGCTGAGAAGTAGGCGTAAGTCTCCTCGGACGACATCGGCGAAAGCTGGTGATTTGTTTGAAAGGAGAGTGAACCCAAGATGGGTTGTGTAGAACGCAACGGCAGCATCGACATCATGTACCATATAGCGAACATTGACCTGAGTCATTCAAGGACTAGACTAGGTGGACCGCATTAAAATATTTTATCTTATCGATATTTTGGTAACATCAAATGTT
>DATDLD010000035.1:0-3904 GCA_036519475.1 Candidatus Nitrosopolaris sp.
AGTAATCGATTGTGCTTAAGCCGGGGTCGCCTAGCACGGTATGGCGCAAGCCTGGAAAAACAAACCTTGTTAGCTTGTGATCCGATAGGGTCGCGAGGGTTCAAATCCCTCTCCCGGCGCCTCAGCTCACAGATGGAATAACGGCATCAGGTTGGATATATGCAGCTAGACGGTTTTCCTAAAACTACCATCCTTTGTTCTTTTGATTGGGCGTGCCAAATTTGAAGAAATCATAATTCACCAATGATTAAATTTTCGAAATCCGACTCAAAGGATAAGGATAGGGTAAGTCTTGGATGAGGTACAATACTCTATAGCTTCATACATCTGTATCCATTTCTTCAAATGCAGTCGCTTTGGAAATCTCGTGTAGGCGCATAGATAATGTTCGTTCATATTGTTTTTTATCGATCATGCTATTCGCGTCGAGTAGGTCTATTAATGTGTTGATACGCGCATTTATCTCTTCAATAAGGGTCAGTTCTCTACCTGTAGTCTTGTTCTTTGAGGTTGATCGAACCTCTCCATTTTCTACAAGCCGTCTTTTTTTGGATTGCACTTTACTCATTAGCCAATATTATTTAGGTTTCTATCAGTTATACAAATCTTTTTATCGGAATTCGAAATCCCTTGTGATATTAAAACTGCTTGACATATTTAGAGCCATCAGATTTAACACAGATATTTGACTTGCTAACGGGTAATAAATCCCTAATATTGAAGAGTCTAGTATTTTTGCCTAGGCAGACATTTGATATCTATCAGTCTAGGCCGACGTTCTATACATTGGGTCGTATTTGCTGGATAGCACGATCATATTCTAGTTCTATCGCATTTAACAAGGTGCTTCCGCTAATTTTCCCCCGTGTTTTTAACATCGAAGCAAATGATACACCCCCTGCTCCTACGCCGTCCTTGACATACCCCCGAGCGAATGCCCTCAGCCCAGACTTGCATGATCGTATTAAATGCAAATCAGCAGCAAAAACTGGAACTTCAGTGGATACTAATCCCACTAAATCGGCAAGCTTGGAAGAATGATCTTCTGCTACATATGTAGTAGTCGCAATACACACCTTATCCAACGATTGTTTCAGTGACTTTATTACGGCGATTACCCCAGCCATTTGAGTCCCGCCAGCAAGAATTACTTTGCCTCCAAAATCATTTACTCCTACTACTAGACCAGCAACAGATGGTAACATGGGATCGCCAAACAGTGATATTGCTTCCAAGGGATGCTCTTCTAACTCTCCAAAAGAGATATTAGCTTTTTTCATTGCTTTGGCAACTACCTTATTCTTTAAGATGTGAGGGTTATCTGGCATGCTACTACTTACCTTGAATTTTGCGTCGATACCGAGCGAACTCAATACTCCTAAACAAGATGTTGTTCCACCAGGTATACTTTCACCTATGACAATGACGTCAGCAAGTCTTGCGAGAACTCTGCCGAGTAAGATTCCGTAGCTATAGGCCTTTCTTACATTACCTAGACTGAGAGCTCTACGATACAAAATGTTATTACCAGGTCTCAGTCCAAATGAGAAATGGGGAATGGACGGCTTTACCTTCGTCCCGGCGTCCACAATTAGAAAAGGAATGTCTGCTAATTCAAGGGCTGCCTTAGTAATAATGGCAGGACTTGGCTTTCCATCTGGGGTAGCTGGAATATTATTAATGCATTTGCATCTACCATAATAAAGAAATTCAGAATCTGCAGCAGACGTGTATTTTAATAAATCGGGTGTAGCTCCAGCGACGGTTATCCCTGGAATCATGCTAGTTTCGCTGTATGAAATAACGCATACAAATAATGGATTTAGCGTAGCAAAGTTGTCAATACTAATAGGGTCTTGATTCAAGCAAGCTATATCATTATATTTTTTTTTCTGCAATTAAGACTAACCGCTTTGAATCAGAGAAAGAAAATCTTGTTTCGTTTTTTGTTTTAATATATAGTTGGTATTTTTTTCCTCGCCTATAGTCGACGTGCGTCGTGATCCATAATCATGACCGGGATATACAACCAATGAATCATTCAGTTCTGGTATCTTCCTGTATAAGCTGTCATACATTGCATCGGGATTACTACCTGGCAGATCAACTCTTCCACAACTTCCTACAAACAAGGTATCACCGGTAAATATTGCTTTGTCATCTGCGATTATACACATACTATCTGCAGAATGTCCTGGCGTATGCAATATTATTAGATGGATCTTCCCTAAGCCAATGGTATCACCATCTGAAACCGCAAGGTCCCGATTGGACGTTGAATCTTTGTGTTGCACGATCTTGGCCCCTGTAATTGCCGCGATTTCCTCGTTTCCTAGTACGTGGTCGAAATGAGTGTGGGTATTAATAACGAAGTCAGCCTTCCAAGAATTTTTCTTTAACGTTTCGATAATATCCGTCAAGTTCCATGATGGATCAATTATAGCTACTTTCGCCTCAGCTTCATCTACCAATATATATGTAAAATTCGCCATCTCACCTACGGCGATTTGTAGCACTTTCAAATCTAACTACTCCTCAATAACTCCTCTTTCGGCTTCCCGAGGAATACCTATGCGTTCTAAGTGGACTGTTCCTGTGTAGTCTTTATTATTTAACAAGCCTATTTTCAATCTATGGAATGTAACTGTTGCATTTGCATGAACACATTTATCATGAGGTATGCCGGTATTCGGATCAAGTCCTGAAGGGACATCCACTGCAACAACATACGCATCAGAGTTATTAATCTCTACAATGGCCGATGCATGGGGATCGTTAATTATTCCCTTTATACCAGTTCCGAAGATCCCATCAATCACAATTTGAGCCTCAGCAATATTGCCTTTGACGTGATCGGTCATCTCGTTACCAATGAAAACTTTGATCGAGTTCATTCTTTGAATGATATTCCAATTAATACTAGCTTCCTCACTATGTAAAGATGTTGGACTTCCTAATAGTATGATTGCTAATTCGGCACCATAATATCCGGCTAGATGCCTACATGCAACCAGAGCATCCCCGCCATTATTACCAGTTCCGCAAACAGCGACAATCTTCTTCCCGACTAGATTGTACTTAAATTTGCTTACAATGAAATCAGCAACTCCGTGGCCGGCGTTTTCCATCATATAAATGCGGCGCATACCTAAAAGTTTATGTCCGTTTTCCTCAATTTTATACATCTGATCGGAAGTAATAGCCTCTTCTCTCATCTGATTGCCTCATGTCACTAACATACAGAGCATTTATATTTTTTTATAGTTATAATTCTAATCTTAAACTACGTAAAACATCACTAGGAAGTATAGTCTGCTTTTCATATGAAGAAATACGGCTCATACTAGCGGCTTCTAGGAACATCACCGACATCACCAACACAAATGAGTCCTAAAACATAAATTGAGCAAATACCTGCGACGCGGTAATATCTTAGACATGAACCAAGATTGAGCCACTTAAGACCCACATAAACAGTAATCCATATAACCGTTTCACGACCTTAGCGGCTATCTTTAAAGATAGGCTATGTAAAAAAAATTCAGTTGGGCAATATTCGAAGAAGTCGAGGATATAGTTTTGAGCACACATTGGCGTTAAGACTGAATCAAGGTAATTGGAACGCTAGACGTTTAGGTGGTTCTAGCGTAGGTTTACCAGATATTATAGCTGTTAACAACAAGGATGCCGTCTTATTATCTATAGAGGCAAAATCAGGAACAGGTGATGTTTTATATGTTCCAAGTGATCAGATAGTTAGATGCTTGCTCATTAGCTCTATGTTTAGTTTTTATTGTGAAAGACACTCTATACTTGCATTTAAGTTCTCTAGAAAAAAAAGGTATAAGAGGATGGGAAAAATCGTTTATGAAAAACGCAAATTGGTTGAATATTACAAAATTGC
>DATDLD010000036.1:0-3506 GCA_036519475.1 Candidatus Nitrosopolaris sp.
GCTGACCCAACTTTGAGCATCATAGACATTACTGCTTCATCATTAGGAGCCTCTATTATTATTACCACATCATATTTTCCGAAAGTATAGTAACCTCCAATCAATTTTCCACCTGCTTTTTCGACCGATGCTTTAAAGGAACTGTAACGGTCTGAAGATTCTTTGATCTTGCTAATCCCTTGCTCCGTCCAATTTATGAGTAAGATATAGTGTGACAATCTAACAGATAGATAGACAGGCTGCTATTTATATGTCATATATAATTAGTCGAGCTTATATACCACCAGTACAGAAAGATATGCAAATCAGGTACAACGTAGTTGTGATGGCAATTATTACCAGAAGAGTAATTGAAATCAAACATGCCATTAACAATTTTGCGGTCCAAGTAATAGAGGCAGCAGTTTACAACTAGAACAAAGATTATTTACCAGTAGATCCCTTTTTTCCTCTTAAAGGTGTGTTTAAAGCATGGGATGCATATCTTGAGATCTTGAGAGTAACATACTGATATTTATTGGCAAAAAATCCGATGTTTCAATTAATTAGTTACGTTTTGTATTAACCTATTGCCAGTCTCTGAATTGAAAAAATGAATCTTGCCATAAGGCATCCCCAGCATAACATCTTTTCCAACGGTCAGATCAAAGTTGGAATCTGTGTTTGCGACCTTCATTGAATCAATTCCTGTCTTTACTTCTACTAACGAATCGTCTCCCAATAGTTCAGTGAATGATATTTTACCTTTTACTTTGATACCATTAAAATTCTCGTTATCATTCAAAAAGATAATATCCTTTGGTCTTATCCCAATTGTCACATTTTTAGACAATGGTTTAAAAGGTAACTTAACCGGGAGTTGTAGAAGCATTCCATAAGATTCAAGTGTACTACTAGAATTATTTTCAATTATCTTACATTTCAAGAAATTCATTGACGGGCTTCCTACGAAATCTGCTACGAACGTGTTCACAGGATCTTTATATACTTCCTCTGGTGCCCCAATCTGTTGAAGTAAACCGTTCTTCATCACGGCAACTTTGTCTGCCATACTCATCGCTTCTATCTGGTCGTGTGTGATATAGAGCGTAGTAATGCCGATCTTCTTTTGTAGTTTCTTAATTTCAGTTCTCATATATGTACGTAATTTTGCATCTAAGTTGCTCAATGGTTCATCCATGAGGAAGACTTTTGGTTCTCTTACCAATGCTCTACCTAATGCTACTCTTTGCATCTGACCACCACTTAGCTCTTTAGGTTTCCTGTTAAGGAAGTCCTCTATCTCAAGCAGGTTTGCTATATTTCTGACCTTCTCGTCTATCTGTTGCTTTGATGCGTTTCTCATCTTTAATGGAAATGCAATATTATCATACACAATCATATGAGGATAAAGTGCGTAATTCTGAAATACCATTGCAACATCTCGATCCTTTGGAGGCAGGTGGTTGACCAATTGATCTCCAATATATATTTGACCAGTCGTAGGATTGACTAGACCTGCAATGCACCTTACAGCAGTGGTCTTTCCACAACCAGAGGGGCCTAGAAGTACCATGAACTCACCAGAACTGACTTCGAGAGAAAAATTATCCAGTGCTTTTATATGGTTATACTTCTTTGTCAGATTCTTAATCCGAAGACTGGTCATAGCAATTGTGCTGCGTGAGAGGGTTCGTCTAGAGAAAATATTAACTTTCCTCTGGTAACGTTTTATTACTAATGATGGCTATTTCATATTCGTATGCAAAGATTTGTATGATTATTAAGATAATATGCCTCTACACTATCTCTGCTGCAAATTTAGACAATTTAGATTTGAGCTTTAATAATAACTGTTAAAAGCTATAGTATCGTCATTGACTCTGTCATGAATGTAAATAAAATTACCTTAAGTGGCATTATTCTAGTTATAACTTTAGTATTTACAATCACATCGGGTGGTTTTATGATCCCCGCGCAGGCTCAAAAGAAACAAGTTACACTTACTGCGATAGCGGCAGAACCAAAAGAAAGATGGGATATTCTGTTCAATGCTTCACTGCAAAAGTTGAGAGAAAGGCATCCTGACATGGATATTAAACTAGACTATCGAGTTTTGCCGTATGATACTACCAGGACACAAATATTGACAGCAATGGCTGGCCGAACCGCTATTGATCTTATCTCTGTAGATCAAGTCTGGCTTGGAGAGTTTGCTCAAGGCGGATTTCTAACGGATCTTACAGATCGTGCCAAAACTTGGGGGAAAGAAAAGGATTGGTATCAAATAAACTGGAATGGTGGTAAATATAATGGAAAAATATATGGTATCTGGGCTTGGACTGACATAAGGGCGATGTGGTACTGGAAAGATCTATTAAATAAAGCAGGAGTGAATCCTGAGTCTTTACAGACATGGGATGGATATATTGCAGGTGCAAAGGTACTCAACAATGCGTTAAAGGATCAAGGAATACAAGGGATGCATCTAGTTGCTGCGAGCCATTCCCCAGATATGTGGTATCCTTATCTCTGGATGTTGGGAGGAGATATACTCAAGCAGAAGAATGGACATCCAACTAAGGGTACATACTGGTTCCCTGAATATAATAGTACAGCAGGTGTTAAGGCATTAGAATTTCTTAAACGACAGGTCAATTCTGGTATAAAGCCTCAGGTTAATCATTTTTGGGGTCAAGAGTTTGCCGACAAGAAGTTCGCTGTGATGCTAGAAGGATCTTGGCTGCTTGGCACATTCCCGCACGAGCAATGGCCTAACATTAATCAAAAAATAGGAATGTTGCCTCTGTTCCCGGTAGTAAATAAAGGCGATAAGAGTGCTACAATGATGGGTGGATGGATTCTTAGCGTACCAGAAACGTCTCAAAATAAGGATCTTGCATGGGAATTACTCAGAATCATGGTTGAGCCAGAAGTATTAACACCTATGCTGCAGAAAGAAGGATATCTTCCGACTCAGAAACCTATTGGCGAAGGACCTTTTGCATCTACGTTGAATGCCACAATTCCCTATTATAAGGAAATGATATCCATGATTTCAATAGGACATAGCAGGCCTAACATACCAGAATATCCTCAAATAGCTAATAACATAAAGCAAGCAATCGACGAGATATACTATGGTATGAAGGATCCTAAACAAGCACTGAATGATGCAGCTGCAAAGTCTGCAAAGGTTTTAGGATGGTAGTAATAAAACTGTAACTTGATTACGTAAAGAAGATGTTAAGTATATTTGCAAAGGCGGAGCCGTATCTGTTTCTTGCTCCTGCACTTGCGATATTACTTGTATTTCTAATATTCCCACTTTTTTGGAACATATACATTTCGTTACATAATGTATCATTCATTACAGTTCTGAGGGGATGGGAATATGTAGGGTGGACAAACTTCTTTGATCTATTTAAGGATCCTAATTTCCATACTTCGCTCAAAGTCTCGCTTCTGTTTGTAGGAGGATCCGTTGCTTTGCAGTTTGGCATGGGTATGCTCATGTCAGTATTATT
>DATDLD010000037.1:0-4711 GCA_036519475.1 Candidatus Nitrosopolaris sp.
AAACGCGGTTTTGCACGCATGCAAAAACACGGCGTCATTATGGATGTTACTAATGTTGAGCAAGCGCAAATAGCAGAAGACTCTGGAGCTGTCGCTGTTATGGTTTTAGATAAACTACCATATGATATTAGAAAGGCTGGAGGTGTTGCAAGAACTGCAAGCATTAAGATAATACAGGATATCATGGATGCTGTTACTATCCCAATAATGGCAAAGTGTAGAATAGGCCATGTTTCAGAAGCCAAGATATTAGAAGCAACAGGTGTCGACATGATAGACGAGAGCGAAGTTTTGAGTCCTGCAGACGAAGAGCGGCACATTTGGAAGTGGGAGTATACCACACCTTTTGTCAACGGTGCAAAGAATCTCGGCGAAGCTTTAAGAAGAATCGAAGAAGGATGCGCGATGATTAGGACAAAGGGAGAGCCCGGAACAGGTGATGTAGCTGAGGCTGTATCTCATATCAAGTTTTTAAATAATGAAATACGTAAAGTTAGATCAATTTGTGATGATAATCAAGAATTAATAAGAGTCGCAAGAGAATTGAAGGTCTCTTTTGCCACGGTTGAAGAGACAGCGCGTTTGAATAGACTTCCTGTAGTCAATTTTGCTGCAGGTGGAATCTCTACTCCTGCAGATGCGGCTTTTCTGATGAGCCTTGGATGCGATGGAGTATTCGTTGGTTCCGGTATTTTCAAAGCTGACGACTCAGCACAGCGTGCAAGTGCGGTAGTTCTTGCTACTACATATTTCGATAACCCAAAGATTGTACTTGAAGCACAGAAGATGGTTGATGAAAAAAAATCCATGCTTGGTTTAGATACGAAAAACTTGGAATTAAGGATGCAGGAACGAGGACCATCTATTTGAAAGAAAATATTACAATTGGAGTACTAGGGATCCAAGGTGATATTGAAGAAAACTTAGCAGCTACTAAAGTAGCACTACAAAATATGAAAGTAAAGGGTAATGTAGAGCAGGTTCGATACCATGAAGAAGTTGAAAAAGTCGACGGACTAGTCTTACCAGGTGGTGAGAGTACTGTAGTTAGTACTTTGGCTACAATGCAAGGAGGAGAGGGAAGCGAATTGTTTCAAACGATAAAAAAACGGGCGTCAGAAGGCATGCCTATAATGGGAATATGCGCTGGTATGATACTCCTTTCAAGACGTGCTTATGACAGAGTGGTAGGTGAAACAAAACAGAAACTTTTGGGAGCTTTAGATGTTGTTGTAGAACGAAATGCCTTTGGAAGACAGAATGAATCCTTCGAAGTTAATCTAGAGATGCCTGCACTAGGTAAAAATAGACTTAAAGCCATATTCATAAGGGCACCTGTCGTTACTGAAATTGGAACAGGCGTTAATATTTTGGCTGAGCTAAATGGTAAAATTGTTGCAGTAATGCAAAAAAATATTATTGGAACTTCGTTCCACCCAGAACTATCAGACGATTATAGAATCCATAAACAGTTCGTCAGTACGGTTCTAGATTTTAAGAAAAATAAGCCAGCCAAATAATAGTAAAAATAACGATAATAGGTGCGGGGGGTGGGATTCGAACCCACGAACCCCTAAGAGACGGGATCACCCACTTAATTAGATCTTAAGTCCCGCGTCTCCAAATTTCATATCGTGATTATTTGGCCAGGCTCTACAACCCCCGCATACCAGCAAAATCAGGTAATAATTATATTGTAATTAAACCTTACAAGAAACCAAGATAATCGGTAAAAAAATAGAATGGAGAAGAAGAAACGACTTCTAGAATCTATGCTAAACGTTATCGAGCACTTCAAGCTAAGTATAAAAATTATATCTTATAATTAACCTGCCAAAGGCTGCTTACTATCTTCTATAAGAAAGTGCTAGCAAATAGGGCCGCTTACGTTAGTGAATATAAGAGTGTAGTTAAAGTCTTATTATATTATTTCGAGTTACCAATGGGTCTCACTTTTACTGCTTTAAGTTAGATATAAAAATCAGCTCCGAAAAACCTTTGAAATTTTTTAGAATAATAGTATGGCAGGAATGTTCGAAATTCAGATATATCTTAGACTAGATACTTTTTTAGAGTTATGAAGAACACAACGGTAGCGTTAGTCGCAGTCGTAGCTGTGACTGCTATATTGTTAGCATCCATGTTGACTGAAGATGCATTGGCAAAAAGATGCAGATCGAAAGGTGGCGAGGTACATCAAGTGCTTGCTCAGGCATGTATAAACCAAAACGATAGATGCATAAACACGGGATTACAACAAGCAGGTCATGATCTATCTGGCAATGCAATAGGAAATCAGCCTTAAATAAGGTAGAGCCTACACTTAATGGTTGTAGTTACAACCTCAATCTCTTTTTTATTAACCACCCTTTGAAAAATAGCATCAGCATACTTTGATCATAAAAGAACAGGAGTTCCCAGCATCCAAAGCTATTACGCATAATAATAATGAATCATTTCATCTTGAGACTGTAGATGATCGGTAGCATTTTTTTGAGAATAACCTTAATGAAACCCTACATGATATCTGACTGACATCGTAGCGCCTTGGTAGCTCAGCCTGGTAGAGCGTTGCCTTGGTAAGGCAAAGGTCCCGGGTCCAAATCCCGGCCAAGGCTTCACTAGTATTTGTAGATTTCAGTGAATATAATCATCTCTGTCGTCTTCACCCATCCCAAAGACCCAAATTTTCTGAGGAACGAACTCTAACCAAATGTAGATATTTGCTGATAGACCAATCTAGAGAGTTTACAAAGAATTTCAAGAATTGAAAGCGTTTCAAACTAACAAGAGGACTTCTGATATTAGTACCCTCAAAGATAAATGATTTTCTTGAATATTTTTTAAAGGCAGAAGTTGATCGATAGAGTGGTTTGGAGGACGAGAAAGTTGACTTGGCAAATTTGAGCCAATCGATACACGGGAATGGCTATTTCACCTCTATACAAAAGGTAAAATGATTATGGCATAATTGACATTTCAGACTTTAGTATGGTTACCATAAGAAGTTATCTATGATATAATAATATCTAAAAGACCAATAAAAGACCAATAAAAGACAAATAAAAAGCAAGAACACTTAACGAGGTGTTCGGACGGAGAACGCAGGAATTGTGTTGGTAATCTCCTCCAACGATATTCTTGATTTAAGGCCAAAGTAGTGGATGATTAGACAATTGAAACTTAATTAGCTCTTGTTAAGTTGTTTGGCGATAAGCCAACATGTACCTTTAAAATAGTCTGTCCGTCTTCTGTTGGGTCCTAATCACAGAGCGTAAAGAAATCGCGGCCGTAGATTTTGGATTCAAATGAGTCAAAGCAACACTTTAAAGCCTACGAATTGACTTAATTTTCGATGTCACAGTCTAGGGACGGTATTAACGTAATTTATTCTACTGACCATCTACCGAAATTAGAATCTCCTATTTTGATTTGCGGTTTTCCAGGTAGTGGATACGTAGGAAAGATGGCGGTAGACCATTTGATTCAGGAGCTTCATGCGGAACATCTTGCTGACATCTACTCTACCTCGTTTCCACCTCAAGTAATGATCAGAAGCGACGGAACGTCTGATCTCATGAAAAACACCATTTACTATGCTAGGGCCAGCACTGCAAATCCTAATGCCAATCTCTTACTGCTCACCGGCGATTCCCAACCTGCAAGCCCTGAATCTGAATATGTTTTAGCGGAAGAAATATTGGATATTGCTGCAAAATTCAACAGCTCACAAGTCTTTACCCTGGCAGCATATATTACAGGTGTTTTCGTAGATAAGCCTCGGATTTTTGGAACTGCTACTGACATAGATATCATAAAATCATTTCATGACAGAAACATTTCAACCATGGATGGTGGCAGTATAACCGGAATGAATGGTGTCATTATTGGCATTGCAAAACTACGAGGAATAAAAGGAACGTGCTTGTTAGGCGAGACCTCCGGATACGTAGTTGATGCAAAAGCTTCAAAGTCTATTTTGGAAACTTTGATTTCTATCATAGGGATCACTGTGGACATGGCAAATCTGGAAAAAAGAGCCAAAGATACTGAAATGTTAATCCAAACAATAGAGCAGCAGATGGCCGGTAGAGCAGGGGGAATTATGGAAGGTCAACAACAACCTGCTCGTAGACCATCAGACATGGGATATATAAGTTAATGATCTATATTTTCCTCATTTCTAGAAGATCAGGGGGTATAGCTGCTATTTAACAATATTATATTCTTTTTAATTTACCATACCTTCCGATGTTTAAGCTATTGTCGCCCCTGAATGCCTGGGTATACCCATTTTCAATAGATATCATATCGCCTTGCTTTACCATCTCAATCTGATCGTCCCATAAAGAAAGTTTGATGCTTCCCGATTCATCTGATATAGTCGCGTCTGCAACTTGAGCCGTACCTCCTGCCCTTAAATTAACTGTCCTTGACTCCGTAATATTGTCGATTTTTGCCTCTACATTGACTCCACGCATTCCTGGTTTCAAATCTGCAATATTCATTACTTGTATTACTTCAAACTCTTGTTATAATAAAGGTTCTGGATTACGTGGGATTTACCGTTATAGATTGGCCACAGTCAGTACAAACAAGTTTTATACCAGAGAGGGTCTTTTCTCTAACCTCATGAATAGTTTTTGAATGGCATCTCGTACAAAGTTTAGATATTATTTCTGGCTTGGGCAAATAACCTAATTATACTATA
>DATDLD010000038.1:0-3984 GCA_036519475.1 Candidatus Nitrosopolaris sp.
CTGATTGTAAGAATTCCAATCGGAACTTGTTGACCTTTAACAGGTGAGCTAATTTTTACACCTGGTGATGATGCGATGTTTGTATTTGGTATTATTTGTTGTTGTGCACTTGCCTCAGGAACAACAGCTGATAATACATTATTGAGAGTAACAGAAAGGACTGCACCAAACACAATAAATACTATAAAACCCTCAAGCTTCAAATCCTTGTATAATAATTTGGCACTTAATACTATAAATATATTGACTGCAGCCTGAAAATGGCTTTTTAAGAAATTCCTCTATAAACTTTGTATATATGAATGATGTCTTTAGAAGCAAAGTCAGCTGATTTCTCACTCTTTGGAGAAATGAATCATAAAAACCGTGTAGACCTATTAACTATTTACTATCATCTAACAACACACGATAGAACTAATAAAAGAATTAGTAGCTATGTGGAATATTACACTAAATAGTTATCTCCTAGGGCTAGACCGGCCAGTCGTGATATAATAAACAGAATCTCCAATATAACAAGCATGATCAGCTATTCGTTCTAAATATCTCAATATTAGTAAGGCTGAAACATAGCAACGAGGTTGAATGTTTTTTTCAACATCTGGTTGCAGAGAAACAGTTTCACGTAAATACTTTCTATAGAGCGCATCAACAGTATCGTCCATTTGATATAATTTCTGCACTGCATCCTTGTTTCTGGATGTTAGCAAACTGACACTTAACAAAATCATTTGCCTCACGGTATCCTCCACCTCCAAAACTGCCGATTTATCACAATCTGCAACTGATCCTATTATTTCAAGTAAATCAGCTATGTCATAAGAATAGCGACCATATCTTGAAAATCCGTACGCAATCTCCATACTAGATCTTATGAATCTAAGATCAGTAGCAACAGGTTGATATCGAGCTATTAATTCTATTGCCAAATCTGCTACTTCCTCCTGTAGCACGCGAAGTTTTTCAGACCACTCAAAAATTTGGTTCTTGATTGGGGTACCACTTTTATAAGATTCAATCGCATTAAACACACAACTCTCAGACAGCTTTGCCATATCCATAATAATATTACTAATATGCTCGATGCCCAGATCTAATAGTCTAGTCAATGGGATAGAACAGCCTACCCAAATTTGCCTGTAAGATAACGCTCTGTTAATACTATCTTAGGATTCTCAAAAATCTGTTTTGTAGGGCCATATTCAATCAACTCTCCAAGATACATGAAAGCAGTATAGTCTGAAACTCTAGCCGCTTGTTGCATATTGTGAGTTACGATAATTATTGTAAGAACTTTTTTCAGTGTATAGACAAGTTCCTCTATCTTAGAGGAAGCGATTGGATCAAGAGCTGATGTAGGTTCATCCATAAGTACTACTTCCGGTTGCATGGCGAGTGCTCTTGCAATGCAGAGGCGCTGCTGCTGACCTCCTGATAATCCCATCCCCGGTTTATCCAGTTCATTTTTTACTTCTTCCAAAAGGGCAGCACCTTCTAAACTTTCCTTGACAATATCATGGATCATTTTCTTGTCTTTGACACCATTAAGCTTTAGCCCTGCCGCTACATTATCATAAATACTCATCGTTGGAAAAGGGTTGGGTTTTTGAAAAACCATTCCAATACGTCTCTTGATGCTTACCGGATCTACACTTTTATCATAAATATTGATGCCATCTAGTATAACCTGGCCTTTAGCATAGGCTCCCGGTGTCATCTCGTGCATACGATTTAGGCATCGAATCAAAGTTGTCTTGCCGCATCCTGAAGGACCAATGAATGCAGTAACAGAATTCTCCTTAATATTTAAATTGATATTTCGTAAGGCCTGTTTGTTTCCAAACCACGCATTAAGATCTTTGATAGATAGCTTGTTGTAAGCATAGGTCTCTGTCTTCAAAGAATCAGGCAGACTCTTCTCATTAATCTCCTCGCTACCCAACCTAATCTACTCCACCTTGCATATGTCTTCAGCTATTAGCCTAATTATTCCTTCTCTATCTGACAAGGCTATAGTAGGCTTTGTCTCCCTTTCGCGTTCTACGAATGAAGTATGAAGACAAGTTTGTCTTGTGCTGTTCGTTAGAGCTCATAATAATCTCTCAAGCGCCTCGCCCTTGTTAAACCTGTACTTGTCTACATTATGTTCGCATTCAGATACTTTTTTAGAGAGCTATCTAAAAAAGCCGTGAGGTTAGGCGTGGATGTTTAAAATTCTGATATTTCATTTGAAAAACCCGACTCTTCCATTCAATTTGATATGGATTTATTACTATTTTACATTGAATAATCGTTAAGAAATCGGGATCAGCTAAAAGATGATGCAATAGCACAGTTATCAGATCAACTTTCTGGCATTAACCACAAGGTTACAGAAAGTCGAAAGAAACAACAAAATATCTTGTCATTATTAACTAAGACTTCTACTCTACCGTTTACCAAATAATCATACGATGTAATCTAGCATGTATATTTTTCCCTATTTGATATATTGCTGTAAAAACTATACATAATTGTAGCAGCGATGGTTACTCTAGCCAGCGGAAATGGAATTATAGGTATTTTTGTATATGCTCACTTCTCATTTTGGATATTATTAGTAGCTAGAGGAGGTTTTCTAATCCAAAAACCCAATTCAAAAGGGATTGACATATGATACAGATCAACTACTATAAACTAAAGCATAAATATCTACGAGAGACATTTGACTCTAAGTATAGAAAATGCATAGGTTGTTGCAATAGAAGCCGCTTTACATGTGTAAGATGTAACTTTTGTTATAGCTGCCATTGGAAGCGGCGAATGCTGCATCTCCAGCTTGGTTCGTGTGACCAGTTATAATAGAATATTATCCATTTGCAAATATGGAACTAGTTAATATAACCAGTGCAAGTTTTTTTCTCATTTTCTACTAGTTGAAGCTAGTGATCAGCGGGAGCGTCGGTTTTATTTATTACTACTTGGTTTTTTTTATTTTGCCTCTTTTTAGAGTCTCAACATCTGCAAATGCCTTACTCTATCCTGTTTTATAGCGTTCCACATAACCAAATCTTGTTTGTTTGTCTTTCGAGCGTAGGTATCGATAATGGAATATAGAGAGTCTGCATACCTGCCCAATGCCGCTAAGAGGTAAGAATAGGTTAAATCGGAATCATTCCTTGCAATATTTATCTCATTACTTGTAGTTGTATGCAGCAGCATTGACTACCTCATTAATGAAAGCAGAAAGAGATTATAGATATTTAGGAACTGAATTATAAGTACCGTCTAGGCAAAATCATCCCTTAAGTTTTTATTGAAGTACTTGAAATCAAAAATGAATTTGAAGAGTTCAGATGCTTCACTTGATCCAAGATATTTAGTGATTGTAATTTGTCAGAACCAACTGCTACTCTAACTACTATAACAAATATACTCTTGAAACAATGAAGGTGGAATACTTGCTTGAAATAAGATATGGAGAATATAACAAAAGCGGTCACGAATAGAACAGTAGTGTAGACAAGGGCGAATACAATGGCGTAGAGAAAAAAATACAAGAGTCAAGCAGCCGAGTTCTCTCAATCAATCAACTAGATAAAGCAGATATATTTAGCGAAAATAATAATAAACTGATCTGCTAAAAGCTATCTAAAGGTAGAAGATATATTAAGAATGGTAGATATGATATTTTCCGAAAATGAGAAAGACTACTTGAAGTCCCAACGTCTAGGAAGAATTGCTACTGCTGCTGCACCAATGTCATCCTCAAACAGTTCTGTCCAACCTGATGTTGTACCTGTCGGTTTTGATTTTGATGGCGAGTACTTTTACATTGGAGGAATGAACATTCCCAAATCTGCCAAGTACAAAAATGTCCTCAAAAATAATAAAGTTGCTTTTGTGGTTGATGACCTGAGGACAGTCGACCCATGGGATCCTAGGGGGATCAGAATTTACGGAAATGCAGACATCGTTACTCGAGAATCTGGATATATGAACAAT
>DATDLD010000039.1:0-3957 GCA_036519475.1 Candidatus Nitrosopolaris sp.
GGCGATGTCTTCTAAGATGAAATAGGATATTAGTAAGAAACCCATCCTTAGCTAAGAATGGCAGTAAATGCCTGGCTTACAGTAGTGAAATATAAATAACTACATATAATTTCGATGTGTCATGATAAAAATAGGGTTAATTGGGAAGACGAACACAGGTAAAACGACTTTCTTTAATTCCGCCACTTTGGCAACTGCAAAAATTTCCAATTATCCATTTACTACTAAAACACCTAAAATTGGTAATGCCAACGTGGTTACCCTTTGCGTTCATAAAGAGTTTAGCATACAGGATAACCCTAAGAATTCCTCGTGCGTCAACGGGTGGCGATTTATTCCTGTGGAATTGGTTGATCTGCCTGGGCTCATTAAAGGCGCCTGGGAAGGAAAGGGTTTAGGTAATCAGTTCCTGTCTGTAGCAGCACAGTCAGACGTAATTTTGCACATAGTAGATGCTTCCGGAAGCATTGACCCTTCTGGTAAAATAACTGAGCCTGGTTTGGGCGATCCGATAGCAGACATAGCAGATATCGAAGAAGAGCTGGTCATGTGGTATCTTAAGTTGCTAGAAGGAAATCATGACAAGATCTCGCGCGGCATCAATTCTGGAGTAGGTATTGTTCCTGCAATTACGGAAATCTTTCGAGGCATAGGAGTTAAAGAAGAGCATGTGAAAATGGCATTGGAAGTAAACAAGCTCCAGGATATTAAATTCAATGACTTCGATACGCAACAAAAAAAGGATTTCTCATGGAGCTTGAGAGATATCTCTAAACCAACCATAATAGTTGCTAATAAAGTAGACCTACCTTCTGCTGCTGAGAATTTCAAGAGAATACGAGAAGAATACAAAGATATGATCATCGTTCCCTCAAGTGCAGATGCAGAACTCACTCTTAGACGAGCTGCAAGCCGCGGATTAATTCAATATTTTCCAGGGGACGAACGTTTTGAAATAAAAGATCAAAGTGGATTAAATGAAAAACAAAAGTGGGCACTCAATTTCATAAGAAATGATATTTTAGGAGAATATATGCGAACCGGGGTTCAATTTGCAATAAACGTCGCGGTATTTAAATTACTGCGAATGAATGCCGTTTATCCCGTTGCTGATGCCAGCCGACTATCTGATAAACATGGCAATGTTCTGCCAGATGTATATTTAATGGGAGCCACTTCTACAGTCCATGACCTTGCGCGAGAAATTCATAGCGAACTAGTGAAAGGTTTGCTTTACGCAATAGATATAAGAGACGGACTTAGATTGCCAACAAACTATCAACTCAAGGATAGAGATATTTTGTCCATAGTTTCTGCAAAGAAAAAGAAGTAGTTCACAACAAGACCAGTCTCTAGATACGTAATTTCTTACAGTATAGTCAAATGAAAGTATGGTTTTGCTGCGTTGCAGGGTTCTCTCATTGATCTACTTGACTATCTCATGTGCAAATATTCATCAGATCCCCGGTTGTAAAAATTGTTGTAATTAGCTAATAAATGGTTTGCTTATGGCGAGTATTAGAAATTATAACTAAAAATTTGGTAGATTTTACTTGAGGATGACCATGATTGCGGGTAGGGATAATTTAGCTAGATCGAATCTTACCTTGTCTTACGAAGCGTAGGTACATAGATAGGTAAAAAAAACTCCAGAGTATTTTGTATATGTATAGATGTTGTCAGCGATTTCCCAACATGTTGTCGTGATACTTTGTCCAACTACCTTTTATTAATATTTTTAGGGTAAGAAAGGAGACTCCAAAGAAAAGGTAGGTTATGATAGAAAATGAAGAATCGCTCAGATATTGAAATTATGGCATCTATATTACGTGGGGCTACGCCAAATTGGGAATACAAAACCACAATCATGCATAACGCCACAGTATCCCATTCACAATTGATAAGATATCTTGCCATTGCGGTAGAAAGAGAATTAATAGAGTTTTCTGAAACGACGGGTATGTATAGAACCAATGAGGCAGGATTAATTTACTTGGGAAGATATCAACAACTAATTCGTCTTTTACCTACGATTCCAGATTTGCCAGATCCAATAGAGCCCCAACCGCAAAGAGAAGAAAGTCCTGTTGTCAATGAGTGAGGGACAATTCTAAAATATTACACACTCCGCAGTGATTAGAATTTGTGGAACTAATTGGAATAGCAGTCACAATTACAATCTTGCGAAAGGCCTGTGACATTAAAATCAATCTATGAGTAACGTAACTCGGAAGACCCTTGAGTCTTGTTCTCACTGGAAGCAAGTGATAGTCTCTATTATGATCTACTATGATTTACATTCGTATGAGAAAGATTTATATTTTTACAATCTAACGTGCTTTTTGTTACTTGTCCCAAAACAGTAATCCAGACGATCAAATTGAGGACGAATTTGAGGCAGATCTTGACGATATAGAAGACGGAGATATTGATGATTCTAATGACGATTTGGACGAATGGTAAGTCCTTTTATGCTTGAGATTATTTTTGAAACTAATTACAGTTGTATCTCAAATTCAAGTAAATCCCTTCACTCACATAAGAATAGAGATGGGAATTGAGCCAACTGTGTATTTAGTTAACTCTGCGGCAGTGGATTCCATAGAGTTCTCATACACCGAAAGTTCAAGTTTTGTAGTCACTTAGAATATTACGGTATCTAGAATCCTTGTATGCAACATATTTGACATACTCCCCGTAGGTCATATCCAATGAGCAATTTGAACATTTTACAAAGGAAAAGTCGTCTGAGAGGTCTGCTGCTTCCTTACAGTCTGGGCACAGGATTTTCATTGATACTATTTTGTATTGATTAATAATAAGCCTTTAGTTATATCAAACAGTTGGAGTCTATTCCAAATGCTGCTTTTCAGAAAGTACCTTAAATGTGTAGTTTCCACTGGGATTATATTAATATCTACATTCTACGATCAGCTGGGTGAGAACGTCATAGAATTGCTTGTTAACAAATCTGCGAAACTCGTGCATCAGATAGCCTTTAACTGTTTTACTATCGGCTGTCTAGCTTTTCTAAAGACCCTGAATCCGCAGATGCACTTAATTTCTGGTAGTCTAGACAATTCTTCCACGGATACACCAGTTCCACAACGCATGCATTCATAGATCACATTACCTATAGACTCAGAACTCAACGTTATGATATTAATCGCAATCAGCAATTTAAGCCTTGCTTACATAGAGAAGAGTCCTAATGACAATAGGTCAGAATATACTCTAATCTATCACTTTAAGGTAATACTAAATCGGCAAAGACTGTTCTCTAGGCTGATTGCCAGTAAGCATCAGAATATCTATCCCATCGCCACTAGAAGAATCTCTTTTTACCGATGACTTGATGGCTCTGATAGCCAAGTCTCTGGCTTTTTCTTCAGTCATATTCGGTTTGTATTCAGCATCCATAATTCCTAAAGCCATTTCTGCACCAGTTCCAACTGCTGCATATTCATCTGGAAGAACTGAGCCTAGAGGATCTAGAGTATAAATCTGAGGTTTTTGGTCTATTCCGCCCACTATCACCTGTGTCAGTAAAGGAAAAAATCTCCTCTCAAACATAATCACGGACATTAATTTTGCAATAGAGTTAGGAGGAACTTCGCGTCTAGTTTCCAGCCTGCGAATCTTGGCTAATGCGGTAACTTGTCTCACAAGAACTTGCATATCTGCAATCATGCCAGCACATGCAGCGCCCACCTTCTCCGTTACAGGGAAGGTTTTCTTTGTATTTTTGTTTACCACAAAATTCCCGAAAGAAACGCGCTTTTCTGCAGCTAGAATTACTCCATCTGTGTAAGAAATACCTACCGCAGTCGCGCCTGGCATAAATTGAAAAGCCATATATTTTCAGAGTATATCCTGCAGGGGTCAGATTTAGTCGTTTCTATTCTACCTAAACACTAAAATCCACAACTCTTTTCAGATGTCGTTAGAAGTAAATAA
>DATDLD010000040.1:0-2703 GCA_036519475.1 Candidatus Nitrosopolaris sp.
CTAACCAAGAATATCCTCGTAAGAATACGGCAAATTACTGATTTGTTTCTATACATAAGCAGTACTAGCAATTATGACAAACTTGTAGCCTGATCCAAATTATCTGTTTCAGAGTAGTTAGAATTTAAAAGGGGAAATGTTAACATATTAAAAAGAATGATAATGACAGCGTCTACAGGGCAGAACACGATGATCGAGGTAAGTTAACCCAGAGAATGATAACAGTATATACTGATGCTTCAGGAGAACCTCACAATATTTATGGATATTGTATCTCAGAAACAAAGGAAGAAAAATTTATTCGCAGTAAGTATAGACTAGGTTCTATGGAAGCAGAATTTATGGCTATCATAGAAGCCTTGAATAGCAACACTGTCAGAAATTCCAAGCAAACGATAATCTATACAGATTCAGAAAGTATAGTTGATTTTATTACTAGAAGAGTACATAAACCAAGAGGAAGTATAGTAAGATTGCTTACAATTCAAATTCTCAATATTGTAGACAACTTAGAAACTAAACCATCCTTTTTATGGATTCCAAGAGAACGTAATTTAGCAGGTATACTAATCGAAGATGAAGTTCCAAAAAAAATAAACAAAAGGATGCTCTTCAAGGAATCGCTTTTACGTTAACTAACTACAAAGCACATACATCTTCACTGTAACGACATCCTTATCTACTAATGGTACGACAGATAGATTAATTATTGAAAAGGTGATGAGGATGTTACTTGGATAGGGACAAATCATTGACTACAGCTGAATTTATCAATAATTTTCCATTTGCGTCCCAACGTGCTAAACAGGTGAGGATACTCGAAGAGATTTGTACAGCTTTCAATTCGGGTTGCAAATACATTGTCCTCGAGGCTCCGACCGGTTTCGGTAAGAGCCCGGTAGCCATATCTGTTGCTACGACTTTGGGCTCAAGTTATATATGTACTTCAACAAAGGATTTACAGACCCAATATTCAAAGGATTTTCCATATGTTAATGCAGCAAAGGGAAAGAATAACTTTCCTTGTTTGGTAAAAGAAGATTTTGTTAGAAACGGCACATATAGATGTGGAGTGTGTGTTTCAGACGATACAAATGAATGCCGTCATGCAACGGTAGGATATGGTCCATGCATTACAGACGAATCCTTCAGGGAAAGCTGCAAGTACAGAACCCTTCTAAAAGATTACAAAATAGCGTTCAAGGGCTCAAGTGACGAACGAGTATTCATCGATAGCGATAGTAAAGACCATTACCTCAAGGAATATTCGCAATGGCTGCATCTCAAAAATCTAAAAGATCGAAGAATATGGAAGCCCTGTGAATACTTTGACCAACTGAATATGGCCTTAACTTCAAGTCATTCTATATTCAATTATTCTAATTTCTTGGCGTTCTTACTGCAAAGCAAAAAGGGTCTACCTTCAAGAGAACTCTTGGTATTGGATGAGGGACATCTATTGGAAACAGAAATAGTAAAATTCAGAGGATTATCCATATCCAAAAGAAGATGGAAAAGATATCTTACAGAAAATCGTCTAAAGATAATCGATTTTGGCTACAATGATATAGAAAAGTGGATCGATTTTTTAATTGAATTGGAGGCAATTATGCTTAACCTACTTGGTTATGACTCCATGGTAGAATCATTAGATGTACAAAGGAGGATCAAATATAATTGGACAGGCGAACGTCATCATACATCAAAGTCAACCAACTACAAGGACAGAAGAGGAAGAATAACTTCGGCATCTGATTTATTCGACAGCGATGAAGAATTAGTTCAAAAATATGAAGAAGGTATTCCAAAAAGAACGTCAGCAGCAACTAACAAAATAATTGATGAACTTGCTGTGGATGCTATTCGAGATATAGAGAAGCTCACTCTGACGATCAATAATCTTCTCTCTAACCCAAAGAACTGGATAATATCTGACATAAAAAAGGAGAACTACGAAGTAATTAAGGTAGAATTTAAGCCGTTAGATATATCATCATATTGTAGAGGTGTATTTGAAAAGTGTTCTAAAACAATGATAATGAGCGCAACAATCCTAAACGCTAAGGCATTTTGCAGAAGCGTTGGCCTAAATCCTGATGAAGTAAAATTTATACAAGTTGAATCTGAATTTCCAGTTGAAAATAGGCCTATCTATATTTTAAACATTGCCTATCTTAATTTCAGAAATCTACAACTACAAGAAGTGAAATCTAGCATTACAAGGGCAATTGATAATATCATGACAATGCATAAAAATGACAAAGGAATAATTCATACTACTTCCTATGAACAAATTAATTTTATCAAAGAAAATATATCCCAGACAAATGCACGGAGGCTAATAATAACCGATCCAGAGACACAGAGAGATGAAGTTATAGCACAACACATTAATAATACCACAAAGCCAACGGTTCTTATCTCTCCATCACTGCATACTGGTCTTGATCTAAAAAATGAACTTTCAAGATTCCAAATTATGACGAAGGTCCCCTATCCTAACAAAGGTGATAGATGGATCAGTGCTAAAAGAGAAAGAGACGAAGAATGGTACTACTGGCAAACAGCCCTGAAACTCATACAAGCTTATGGCAGATCTATAAGGTCACACGAAGATTGGGCAAAGACCTACATTCTGGATTCATCCTTTGGCTACTTTGTAAGGAAGAATAGAAATATTTTACCTGCGTGGTTTATCCAAGC
>DATDLD010000041.1:0-4854 GCA_036519475.1 Candidatus Nitrosopolaris sp.
TGCAATTAAGATAATGTAACTACGTTGTAGCAAGCAAATTTATAGAACTTTTAAACTATATATTAAATATTCTGAAATAAACACCACCTATTGTTGGTTGGAAGAAGTTTATACATCCTGAAAGAAGAATAACAATAAAAATAAGGAAATCATACACCAAAAAAAAATACAGTTATGGACAAACCCATATGAAAAATAGCTTTACAATCAAGCTCTACTATTCATTCCAATAGACTCAAAGAGTATCATTACGGGGGCTATCATTAGAAGAGTCTTACAGACGTGTCAATCTAATAGCCGATAGGTCTGAGATTACACTCACTTTTTATGCTATACGATCTCGTAATGCTAATTGAGACCATGCCTTATATGTCATTGCCACATGAACCGCTATTTCCGTGTTTTAAGTTACACACATTTTAAATTTTGTAGTTCCTCATCGGTCTCACTATTAGTTTCATAACTTTCCTTGCATTATTTCAAAATACTCATCAAAATCGACACAAAATAATGACAAATTATCATTTAACTATATAATTTATAAATACATGTATCATATAGAAATGTACACATACTTGAATGTAGACTAACTGCTTTACCACCATTTAATTCTGAATATAATGATGCATCATCATTATCTATAATTAGGTCTATATGTCTAATTAGATAATCATCATTAAATTATGAAAAAAGAGTTTATCGTCTTAAAAATTGAGGCACCCGATGATGGCAGTCTTGATGTTTACGTCGTATTGGCTGATACTAAAGCTAATTTTACTGCTACTGGAAGACAAGAAAGATTCCCAGAAAATCATTTCGGAATCTCAGCCATTCCTATTACTTCATTAGACGATTTAAAGAATTTACCGAAGAAAATATCTGACGCCATAGAACACACATTTAGTGGCAGTAGGAAGAATATGTCATCACCAGAACCCACCATCTTTAAGATGAAGAGAAGAGAATATGAAGACCTTCGTATAAAACCAGGAGATAAGATTAGTCTGGAAATTACGATATCCAATGATAATGATATTAGAGCATGAAGAGTTCCCTTAATCTAATCTTATTCAAATAAGGTTCTGCCAAGGACCATTATCATTATTATTATTATTATATTCAGAAATGTATCAAGAACCTTTTGAACCTTAGAATCAGTATTCCTTGATACTAAATCTAAATGGGTTGTCATAATTATCGTTGTACGCATGTTCTTACTACTAAGTGCATAGGGAAAAATACAGCTTATCGCTCCCACAAAAATGAATTTGATATAATCATTTTTGTTGTATCAGCCTTTGTGCTGAATTTTCATACAATTACCGAAACAGGAATAACCAACCTTTTCATAGAAATGAATATTTTCATTTGAACAATCTAGTATTGTTCTTACACATCCCATTACCGCTGCTTGCTCGGTAGCGTAGCTTACAAGCTTGAATCCGATCCCTTTGCTCTGATATTGCGCCCTCACAGCTACATCTTCGATATGTCCGACCCGTCCTCCATTGAAGATGAATTTTGGTTCTACAATGAGTGTTGCTGTTCCTATTATCAAACCTTCGTTTCTCCCATCTTCAACGGCAACAAATATCCTGTGAAGTGGATTTGATTTTATCTCCTTTAATATCGCTTTCGCGTTAGGTTTACTGAGAACTCCTACTGGAGCTACGTTTTCTAGCACCTCCAACAACCCACCACTTTCAATGTCGTTTTCTTCTATTTCACGTATTCTATACTTCAAAGAGATTTTAGACATGTCTGCCCTCCTATATCATTGTGCAAGAATGCAACCTCATGCCTATCAACGATATATCTCTAGTCACAATATATTCATTTGCGTACCTACCACACAATTCATCTAATAGACAAACTATCTTAATTAAATCCTTGTAGATTTCGTTTCTTTTTCTATTATAAGATAATTGTCATCATACTATATTGAGTACTATCTACTATTGTATTATAGACACTGTCAATAACACCTTTGTAGATAAAGGTGATTGTTATGATGGGCCTGCACCTGAATCCCCTCCTCCTATCGTAGGAGATAGACTAAAAGTGACTGGTGCATATGCGACAGATATTAGAGAAATAGGCCATGCTGAGATCCATCCACCGTATGCTATCTCCAGAATTTCCTAAGGAAGCTGATGGATTGAAGAGGAAGGGAGTAAAGTGGAATGGACGATTATATCATATCATGTCATTCACATTAACATCTTTATCACCGTCGGTATAATTGTCAGTAAATAGTTTCAAGTCTCAAAGAACTCCTAGTATATTTGTCAGATAGATTATTACAGTCCAGCCACCATCTTCTGCTGGATCAGCATAACTCCGATGTAGAGCACCCTAACAGAAATTGTCTTGCTTCTTTTTTTCCACAAGGGCTACTCTATGTGAAGGGTTTCACTCCATGATCTTTTTGTAAAACCTAAATATTGTTAGCAAAGAAGATTTGCAGAGCGAGTGGGATTACAATTAAATGAACTGAGTTAAATTCTGATATATGGGCCGAACATTCACTTAGATCGTCTATGCTTTTATAACATCGGTTTATAAGGGTAATATAACTAACTATTCTGTCAAAAATTATATATATTGCAAAAACAATAAATATTTTTCATTATTAGATAGATATTTTAGCTATTAAATATAGATCTTGTATAGCACAAAAATCTTATTATATAACTTAAGTACAAATTGAGATAATTGACCGAACAGGAACAAGTTATCTCAAATGATGTAAGCAAAGAACTAAGTGATATCTCACCTAAATGGGCAAGACGGTTAAACCAACCATTACCCTTTCTAGTGTCTCTTACATGGTTACAATGGTACTTTGAAATTAAGCATGCTTCAAAGTGCGTTGTAGGGGAAGCGTATGGTTTTTCATCATCCTATTTAAAAACATGTAAGGAATGTAACAGGTTTTGTGTGAAATTCATGTATTCCTTTATGTTACATTCAAGTTCAAATCTTGATAAGATCAAACAGAGATTTGTTATACACTGGAATGACAAACATGTAGAGATGCATGCAGCGAGCGAATTGTTAGGTATGAATACACCATAGCGACTGAAATTGTACTTTGAAGAGAACTAGTTGGTAGTCTTAATAGTGACGATGAGAAAACAGAAGAGTAAAACAGAAGAGTGAATGTATTTATTGTACATGATTGTAGTAATTAAGGCTGCAGATCGGCGTGAAATTAACACTTAATGAGAAATTAAAAATAATTGGTCTATTGAGTATAGCTACAGCTATCTTATTTGTGGTATTACGGTCGTTTACCTTGACTATAATTTATAAGTAATCTACCTATACAAAGAAAAAACTCTGCTCTAGAACAGCAGACGTGTCCGGTGCATCTGACTAATGATCTGTCGAGTTGTTCAAGATTTATAAAAGATAACGATCCTATGCAACTTGATCATGGAGAAGCTATCATCTATATTCTCAAGACCTATGCTTATCTATGATGACAAATGCGGTGCATGCAAAAAATTTGCTAGCTACGCTAGTACCCTCTCTAGAGGATGGATACGTCTGGCAGGACATTATTATTCACAAGAAGCAATAAATGCAAAAAAAATGATATTTCCTGCGTATTATGACTCTACAAAAATGTTCTGGCTTATTAACGAAAGAGGCGCCTATGGGGCCAGGTCTGGATTACTACCGGTCGCAAGAGAGATCATAAAAGGCATCTTTAAAAGAAGAGGATTAAAGGATCAGGTGAATTTAGTAATGGCATGTGATTATGACGAGAAATTGTCATGCGCGTCAGGCATGAATACACTAAAACGTATCGTAAATATGATGCTGAATGGCAGTCAGCTTCATTTCCAAAATTAATCTAATTCCATTTAGATCAGTTCTGCTACATGTTTGTCATTTATCTTCTTCTTCTATTAATTATTATATGACTGTGTTTTTATCTTCAATGAATACTGTTGAACTGGCGACTGCTTGCAATACCTGCTAGTATTGTACCACTGCTAATTATGGTCTTCGTTACTCATGTTTCTCCTAATGATATATTTGCAGTGGGTCTGCTGCCGTTTGTTCTGTCTTCAGCATCAGCAGTAATGGGTAAACTTGTCCTGCAGGCATTTAGATTCAAATATTTTATTTACAAGTTCATTGGCCACAATGTAAGTTCAACTAGTAAGGTAATAACCGCAAGACTAGCTGGCGAGTTCGTAACCCAGACAACGCCCTCATATGTGGGAGGCGAATTAGTTAGAATCGCGTGGTTAACTAAGAATGGAGTAGCTGTCGGTAAGGCGGCATGGATCACTACGATGGAAATTATTGCCGACGTCTTTGTAGGAACTATGCTCGCATTTATTGCTGGGGCTCTTGCGATCTACCACGGCGGTTATTTCATTGGTATTATAGTAATACTTGTTGCTATTCCTACATTCGTTTTTTGGTTATTACTCATTGTCTTTTCTGCAAGGCGTAATCTTCGTCTACCATCTTTCTCCAAGAGACTTTTACAGAGGTTTATTGCGCATGAGAAAGCAGAACGATTGATTGGGTCAACCAATGCTGCCATTGCGGACCTATGTAGCATGAGTAGGCAAAATTTCAATTCTACGAAGGCAGTAAAAACATTTGCAGTGGGGATTGGAATAACTTTTATTGCATTTCTGCTTCAAGGTATATCATTTATGGTTCTTGCCAATACAGAGGGAGCCAATTTAGGATTATTTGATTCATTAATGGCAACTTCTGCATCTACAGCTTTGTCCACTATTCCTATAACTATAGGTGGTTCTGGTCTTGCTGAGCTTGGAATTTGGGCATACATATCTAACCTGCATGGTATTCCATCTTTTAACG
>DATDLD010000042.1:0-3773 GCA_036519475.1 Candidatus Nitrosopolaris sp.
CAGAAGTTATGAAGAACAACACTACTTTTGCAATAATAGCAATAGCAGCAGTAGCAGCATTGCTAATTGCCACAACAGCTGTATCATCGCTGACAAATCAGGCATTTGCTGGAGGACATAAAAGAACTAGTTTTCACCAGAGTGCAGCTCAGTCTTGTATAAACGAAAATGCTAGATGTCAAAGCCTCCTAGGCCAAATACAAGGACACGATAACGCAGGGACTGTAGTCGGTAATCAACCATAGTCAACACAAAATCCTGTGAAGGATACTAATCCATAATAATGGCGAAGTCTACTCGACTCCCATTCATTTTTTAGATGACCCTAATAGATTCGTAGATGAAAGGGATACACCACATTAACTACATACAACAAACGACAAAATATTCTAGTCCTAATCGGTATCTAGAAAAAGAAAAAAGATGGACATCTAATATAGTAGTTAGGCGTTTATCGTTCGTCTATTTTTCTGTTCTATGGTTTCTTAATTGCCTGGGCTGTTAGTGTCAGAGGAAGAGGGGTTATTGTCGTTATTGCCGCCGCTACTGCTGCCAGTATCACCACCACTAGGGCTGGTGCCAGTATTGTAGATAGGATTGAAGCAACCTCTTATTTCCTGTTCCGTGACATACCCTTTTGTTCCCTCAGCATCGGAAAGACAATTCTGGAAGTCTTTATAGTCCTTGCGAGCTGAGCTACTACCTTGTCCAATGCTCTGGGCTAATACAGGGTTTGAAAGAACACTTGGCAATAGTAAAACGGCTGTTGTGGCAATTACTGTAGCTATTGTCAATATTTTCTTTGTTTTATCCATTGTTTTGCTGTCATAACTTTTTTAAGCAAATCTAGTTAAACTGCTGGCTCAATGTTTTGTAGCTTTGTGTTCATATTATTTTGTCAGTTTTTATAGAATTTTCAGAAACTTGATTCTGATACTGAAAATTTAAGAAGAATATTGTTTTGTTCAAGTTACTTGCGAGGATGATAACTACTATTGAGGTACGCGATACAGGACACAGGAATTTGGGGATGAAGCCGTAGCATTATATAAAGAAGCAGACAAATATGCTATTTGCGCACCGACCAACCATACGCGTTAGTCTTAAATGTTACATGACTCTAAACTGATCAGGTGCAATTTGTGTATAGCGCTGAACATACATTAAATACTTCAATGAAAAAAAGAATTCTTCTCGTAGACGATGAAGTTGATATTACTACAACCTATAGAATGGCTTTGGAAGAGGCGGGTTTTCAAGTGGATGCCTATAATGATTCATCATTAGCATTATCTGAGTATAAACCTGGTATATATGACTTATTGTTGTTTGATGTCAAAATGCCAAAGATGAATGGGTTTGAACTATATGAAAAAATTAAAGGTTCAAAGACTGATCAAAAGCCTAAAGTATGTTTTATAACAGCTTTTGAAGTCTATTATCAGGCATTAAAAGAACTGTTTCCAAAAGATGATGTAGACTGTTTTCTTAGCAAGCCCATATCGTTAGACGAACTGGTGAAAACAGTGAAATCAGAGTTAGGTTTGTTGTAGATCATGATACGATCCAAAGACTGATAGAGTAGAATAATTGTGAATTACATATTGAAATTATTAAAGAATGCAGCAGAGCATGGAGTAAAAATTAATTCTGGCTGATCTATCCACAAAGGAAATAATAGAGAGGGAACTACTATTCACAAAGAGTAATTCTGACCTAGTAGAACTTCAATTTCTTGATAAGCAGCAGCAAAACAAAGTCATGACTGTTGTAGTAGATAAAGAACTATGCCTGACAGCGGAAGTGAAGGATACTGAAGATGATTTTGATTCTACTGTTGAAGTCCTCGGATTAGCAACATATTCTAATGGTGAATCAACAGTGCTGTCATATGCCCCCATATTTGAGACTCTATGGATACAAGCAGAGTTAAAAGATAAAACAAAAGAAGGTAGCAAGTATTACTTAGAAAGGGCGTAATCGCCATAACGCTAAATTTGATAAACTTTTTTAGCATGGAGTGCTATAGCATGAGGATAGAGCAATAACAAACCAGACTTTTTGAAATATAAAATCCCTCTCTAGCGTATAAAAGAAAATAGGAACTCAGATAATGAATTCTTATTTGCCGAATTGCCGACCATATTAATATGATCATAGTAATTATTTTTATACATGCTTTCAAACTACTATTAATTGTAATCTGTTAAAATGTGCTCAAGAGATGAGTGTATTTGAATTGAATTCTGGTAGTTATGATGACATCTATCTGGAAAAATTCTGCAGACAGATTCTCGACAAAGATTATTTAATAAGAACTGCTAAAGTAGCGGATCATCTGGGACACATTATAGCATCGGCTTACATACCAGGTTTGATAGAAGTGATGTCGCCTGAAGAGACTGAAAGAGCTGCAGTGCAAGCAGCTATTCGTTTTGCAACACGTGATAAATTCAAATCAAAAATAGGTGATTTGTTGTTTTCAATTAGCAGATATTCGAAGGAAGTTAGGGCCACAATCCCAATTCAAGACAGTAATACAAAGAGTAGGTTTTTGTTGTTATTGACATTTTATAAAGATGCTGAGGCTGATTTTATTATATTAAAGAAAATCCTTCCTTTCATAGCTGATAATAAAGAATACTTTCTTTAAAGAATGGAATATAATATTAGATTATTCTAGACTTCTGTATCCTGTAATTAATTCAAGATGAAATTTTTAATTTTTAATTAGGGCATAAGATCTAATGCCATTTTTAATTCTGCTATTTCAGTTTCTACTGCCTTTCTGTCTGTTTCATCTGATGTGTATTTCAAAAGTCTTTCGCATGCTTCTAATTCAGATGCTATAATATCCTTCTTATCAAGGCATAGACTATGATAAGCATCAACGAGAGAGTATGTTACCCTTTTTCCTTTCTCTTTGCAACCACATGTTTTTGCAACTACTATAACTGGTTCTTCTGATTCAGCAATATTCATTATTATTAATATTATCCTCCTTCGTTCTCTTCTCCTTCACCATGATCCACATAAATCACGTTTCTTTTGTGAGAACTCTAGTATACTCATCTTATTAATCATAATCGGCGCCTAATTGAAATTAAATGTATCACTTGTGTCTATAAAGGCTTACTTAACATTGATAACTCATATTTAAAATGAATTGCAGGTATCTGAACACTATTCTGCATCGAGGTCAAAACCGAAAGAGTATACACGATCGGCTAATAACACAAGTGAACTTCAAGGATATCATACCGCTCGCAATGCTTTGGATAACATAATGCAAAAACTTTATCTTGTGATAGAACACAAGTGTTGCGAACCTTACTGCCACATCCTACGATGATATATTCGATGCTTACAGATTGGCATTGGAATTTTGTCATCATAAATCTGATTGATATAATAGAACAAGAAATATGAAACTCCTCAATTTATCATAATACAAGATATAGTATGGAATTGCAGTAGTAGTAATAGAGGAATCAATGAAGAGGACACTTACTTTGGGAGTTGCTATCACCACAAATGCAACGAAGGTCAAACCTCTGGTATGCTTTTATCTATATGAGACTTATCGCATACGTCTATCCTCTATTACTACTAATGTTACAGTGCAAGTTAGAATATAATGATTTATCGTGTCTGAGAATTATGATAAGAATACCTTTTTTTATTTGCTTTCATATTAAAAGATACACATACCCACATACATCACCTTATGATCTAACAGAACCAAATAATGAGCTTAAGTGAATTAGTTAATA
>DATDLD010000043.1:0-6555 GCA_036519475.1 Candidatus Nitrosopolaris sp.
AAAAAAGTTTTATCTTAATATTATTTAATAAAAAATTTTTTCGTCTCTCCGAGTGTTAATACTTCTAGCGCTGCAATCTTTATAACAATAGGCAGATCACATACAATTCTTCCTATAGACAGACAGTGACGTTGAGGTAGAGTTCTAACTATGGACCTGATGGTATCATTATCTGCTAACGATACTTTTGATATTTTGTCTAAATCTATATCATTAGTAAAATTGAATAGAAATATGTTATCTACTTGTCTGTAGATTCCGTCGCTAATAGCATCAGGCTGATTTGTGACAAATGTTGCATAGATTCCAAAATGCCTCATCCTTGTAATAATGTCTTCCCAGTACGTATCTCTAACGTATAAGTGGGCTTCTTCTGCAAAGAGAAAGACTGGTGGAATTAGCATCTTCTCTAACAAATCAACCAATTTACTCAACACCAATTCTACAATCATTCTTCTTACAACAGGGGTTACTCTGCCTAGATTAAATATCATTGCAAGACCTCCACATTTCTTTGCAATCAGATTCTCAAACCTGAAGCCTCCATCGCCCTTACCATTATCATCAAATATACGAGATGCCTGAATTACATGGTGTCTTGAGATAAGCGCATCTCGTACAAGCTCATTAATATTCCAAGTATTGATCGCATTACCTAACGCTTCGATATCTAACGTTTGTTTATTTTCAAGCCAATCCCAAATTCTAAAGAATTCACGTAACGATGCAGCTGGCATATCGAGTGCATTTTTTAGCATGTTCGAGATGGCAGCTTTGCCACAATAACCAAGAGTGAAAGTTAATCCATTTCCAGGTTCCAGCACTATCGTCTGATCTGCCAATGAAGATGGAGAGCCATCTTGTTTACATCCTATTCCTCTATATTCATTATTTAAATCAAATACAATAACACATGCCCCATGCTGTACAAGTGTCTTAACGAGCATCTTAGAGAGATGTGACTTGCCAGATTCCTTTTTTCCAGTAATAATATTTAATTTGCCATCAAGATCTTCAGCATAGATCTCGAATTCTTCATTGTCTACACCGGCTTTCCCTAAGGGAATAGGAAAAACACCGGTTCTTCCAAGAAGCGAATCTAGTTCAGAAATCTTTAATCTTCTTACCTTAGAATATACTCTAGAAGGAATCCATGTAACATCACTTGATAGCTTGTCCGACAAATCAATGGCAGCCCTTATCTTAGCTCGGAACATTCTTGCATCTCGGAGCATCCGTGATAAAATTCCAATGTTGAGTGGATCGTGGAGATTCTCTGTACTTGATGCAGTTACCACTTCGTCCTTGATAATATCTTCAATTAAAGATTGTGAAGAAAGATATTCCTCGTCGTAGATCTGAGCAATCATCTTTTTCTTTACCTTTTCATCTTCGATTAGTAAATAGTCACCCTTGCTAGCTGTATCTGTTTTCATTGCTAGCATAAGAAGTTCGTTGTCTTTTTTTGATAAGATCTTCATACTGGGATCGAGCCTAGCAGTGTTTTACGGATATCCTCACTTGCAATCTCTGTTACGTCATAGTTGCTCAAAATATGTCCTCTAAGACATGATGTCTCGGTACTAGTAAAGGTTGAAATATGGTGGGCAAGCCTTAGGGTTTCAGGGTAGCCTTGTATTATAGAATCATTTCCAAGTAATTTTCCAAGCGACTCATCTTTATCGCCATGAGTAGTAACAATATCTGCACGCAAGACAGGAATGCTGTTATTTCCCAACTTTACCATAAGATTATTACCTATAGTATTTCGGACAAGGCTTTGGATGATTAAGTCAATATCCATATATGCTGGTCCCTGGATTTTTGTAAGAGGTAAAGAAACTCTGTCAAGAACCTTGAGTTTACTAGCCTTGCTAATACCTATAATTGAATTCCTATAAAGAGAACAGTTCTCTGCTACATTTTTAATACTCTGGTTTTTGCTCTCAAATATCGATGACTTCAATGATCCATCGATAAGAATTATTGATTTTGAAAATTGTCTAGAAAGTTCTATCTGAATTGCTCTTTCGACCCGTATCCTGATTAACCGTTTTGCTAGGTCATTATCAAATAGGACAAATTTTGTCAATCTGTGGTCAAGTGCGGAATATCTTATAGTTTCTTCGCTCAAGTAAAATAACACAGGCCCAATTTTAAAATGCATTAATTCACAGCCGTTAATGGCCATTGTAATTCCACTTTTAACTGCGTAAAGTGATCCTTCCTCTGTTTCTGCGACTTGTATGCTGCTCGAATCAATAGCAGATATCATTGTGTCTTCCTTGATTGGCTGAATAGTTGTTATTGTTGCTGTACAGTAAGGTATAGATTTGCTTCCCCAACCATCAATTGGTACAAGGCTTTTATCGTTTTTAGTAAAGATGATTTTTTTCCCTTTTAACACATCATGTAACTTGGGCGAAAGGCATTCGAAAATTGACTTATCAAAGATGTGTCCAAATTTGTCTAGATTAGTTGCACACGACGGAAGATTCAAAAGACTCTTTGAATTCATGTTGCTCAACAATATACTCGTAGCGTTGTTTATTAATGTTGCGCAACATGCGCAATATGCTCGGCAACAAGTTTATGTGTCAAAATTGTCAATGGTGTATGTTTCTATGAGCGGGCCGCAGCAGGCAGCATCTCCGCAGGAAGAAGTCAAAATTAAGTTAAAACATCGTGACTGGGAGGTTGAAATAACTTGTGTTGAAAGCAAAGTAAAGCAGACTGTTGAAAATGTTCTTTCTGGTATAGATAATTCCACCACTCTTGATACAACATTGGATACTAAGATTTCAGAGTTAAAAAAGGATATTGAGTATCTAAAGTTGCAAATTAGTTCAGGCGATATCAACCAAATATCAGTATTAAAAAACTCTATGGAACCTGAGCGCAAAGCCTTACAAAGGGGAGGAACGACGTGTAGAGGTCTACTTGAAACCCTGTGGTATGAAAGATATTTCGAAACAGAAAAACCATTGCGAGAGGTTCATGAGGAGTTGTCAAGACGTGGATATAATTACGATAGGACTGCAGTATCACATTCACTAACAGATATGGTAAGAGAAAGCATTTTAACTAGAGTTGGAACAATGCGAAATTATCAGTATATTCAAAAGAGACCCCCTTCGGAATCTCAGCTATAAATGAGCTACATCATAGAGGATGGTTTAGTCTTTTTAGCGATTGTAGAACTTAACCAATGAATACCAGCTGTAGTAATCCTATAAACAGCAGATTCAATCCCGTCTTTTGTATTGTCCCTTTGTATGTGTCCTGCCTTTACCAACTCCGACAGCCTTGAGCTAACAGATTTTGGATTAAGAGCTGTAGCAGATTGAATTTCAGACATTTGCATTCTATCATCCGGTATCCTACCAAGATCCTTTGCAATTTTAGATGCTATCAATTGCAAAGCAACCAATTGTTTATCTGATAATTTTTTGATTGCTGATCCTTGTAGTTCTGGAATTACTCTAGGACCTTCTGGAGTAATTCGAATTAGATTTGAATATGTTTCAATAAGCTCAGTCACCGCATAATTTAGAGAAATTTTTTTTGCCAGATCAAGTGTAGGGACTTGTTTTGTTAAGAAGGTAATGACAGATGTCATGACTGACTCGGCAGAGCCGTTGAACTGTACTTTTACATCTCCGACAGTGATTGATACAGTAACATACAAGTTATTGTTATTGTTGCTATTGTTATTATTTGACATCTTTATTGCCTTCTATGGTAAAAATATCTCGACTGTTGTATACTATTATCTGTGTAGTTGCGTAAGCACATACACACTTATTAAAAAATAATGGAATAAGTGCAACAACTAAGGGAAATGCTCGTATCCAACCGCATTTTTTTTGTCCATTAGCTATGATAATAATTTTGTAGCATGTTATACTGGCACGTTTGTACAAGAATTTATCCCACAACATTAGATCGTCTCTATAGTTTTTTAGATGCATGGACTATTTCTTAAACCTTAATGCTTGTAATGATGTATAATTTATTAGTTCAGATTTGTGTACAGGCATCATTGGCTTTTCTTACTCGATAAGTGGTTGTACTAATAATTCTTTCAGTTTGTGTACTCAGACGATTGAACTAGTATTAAACATTAAAAATAAAGATTGATTAGTATAAGAATAATTGTTATAAATCCTTAGCCCTGCCAATCTTATAAATTAAGAAAGAATTTAACTCTAATATAGACGGCATGCAACAAATTAAGGATATCTAGTAGTTGTTATCGTTCTTCCTTTTATATCATCTTGTGCTAATTGATGTCGTTATTAGTGTGGGGAATTGTCACTGCTACCGTTACTGCCATTAGTTGTTCCTATGGTAGACAGTATTCAAACACCTTCCGATTTGGTCTACTGTGGCGACACCATTATTCTCAGCACTAGCAAGGCATTGCTTGAACTTTTGATAGAGGGGCCAGCATTGGCGCCAAATGGAGAACCGAAGTTCTGGGTGGCTAATGCAGAGTTTACAAGGATGCTTGGCAATACAAAGATGGTTGCTGCGGCAATCACCGCGACTAGTGACATTATTTTCTGTGTACTATTCATGTTGTTGTTGTTGTAAGTTTCTTATCGCAATGTAATAAACTAATCGCTCAATGTTCTATAAGAAATAGAAGTGGTAGTAGGAGGAGGAGAAAAACAACATAACGCAAGTAATGTTATTAGTAATAATCCCAGGTACATCTTCATTCTAATTCCCGTTAGAGGCCTCTAAGTCTAGTTATCGTTACCACAGACATCTGAAAATACCTTTTTGTAGTTATAGTTATTAAAGTTTTGAGAATGGCTGTATTTTATGCATTAATGTATCCTACATAAGTAAATCACACGACTTATCTAAAAAGAGATAAGTAATGCCAAGATAATTCTAATTTACTTGGATAACAAGGGCTACTATGCAATACTTGGTATACATGAACATGCTACCTCTCAAGAGGTTAAGAAGGCATACAGACGGCTAGCTAGGAAATACCATCCTGACAGAAATAATTCATGTTTTGCTGAGGATATGATAAAAAAAATTAATGCTGCATTTGAAGTTCTTTCAGACCAAAGCAAGAGAGTGCAGTATGATGATGCAGACTTCTCCTCAATCCAAGTGGAATACGATAGTAGTACAGAGGAAAAAGTTCAACGAAATTCAACATCCTATCAACATGACACTGGCTATCATCATTATTCTGACCACAATAACAGTGACAACAATTATTTCAAAAGTAGAGGTAGTAATAAGGATACTGAGCAGGATACAGGACTATATACAATGCCACTCAGAACCCTTCTGGATATCCCAAAAGGACGTTTTCATATAATTGTAGAACCTTCCCTATGTATGGCATTTGGTAGCTGTGAAACACTTGCACCGAAGGTCTTTGTATTAGAAAAGAATAAAAGAATAAATCCTAAGGCAAAAGTAGTGTCAGAAACTGGCGCAGACTTTGATGCAATACTTGCCGCGGCTCAGACTTGTCCCACGAAAGCAATTAGAATCATAGATAGATACACAGGCGAGCAAATTTATCCATAGGCAGCTGAGCCGAAATGAAATAGATGTTATTTTCATATGTAGCTGCTAGAATTAACCTCTTGGGTTCTATAATAGATATAATATATATTTATGTTTATTTGTCTTTTTATAATATGAATTATGTTTAATTAGGTTTATTTCTAAAAGATATTTAATATCTACAAGATAACATTATCTAAAGTTTTGTAATAATATAAGATGTGATAAAAGGTGTTACTGTTTATATGAAAAATTCTGAAGCATGCAAAAACACCATCACACATTACAAGTAAGGCCAACACTAGATAATACTAGCCAGCTAGTAGATTTATAATATTAATCAATTTTATATTTATTATTCTAATAAGTATTTATCTTTGCAATACTATACTGCTAATTGTATATGGTGAGCAAAACCAAATCGAAAACAAAGAAAAAGGGAAAGCTGGGAAAAGCTTCTAAAAAATCGAGTACTAAGAAAGTGGGTACTAAGAAAAAGACTAGAGTTACAGCGCGCACAAAGAAAGTTTCTCGAAGACCAAAGAAAACAACTGCTGCTACCTCACGTACGCTTTCAAAAGAGATCGAAGCCTCTTCTGCAGCAGAAAATATGCCGTCATCGTTAGGCGAAACCACTGTTGCCTATGAAACTCAATCGTTAGTTCCGGATACTTTCCAAGACGAAGCTACAACAGTATCAACCACTGGGGTGCAAGACGAGGAATATAATCCTGAAGATACCAGCATATCAGGAGGATTAGAATAACTAGAGGAAATTGGCTTTTTATTGGTCAGCAAAGTGCCGGTATTCTTTGACTAGCATAATCTAAAAGAGTTCTCTAGCACCCTTTTTGTTGTAAATTGGCAACAGTCATGTATGATATAATTATCCTTGATTAATGTATAAGCAGCTCCTTAATTCTCAAAATAGGGGTTACCGTATATCCATACTATTTTGCTCCTTTCTAATGCTCGATGTCAACTTAGAGTTAGTTCAAGCCATTTTATTCTTAG